>CANHXF010000200.1 GCA_947464515.1 Flavobacteriales bacterium | reverse complement strand
TCGATGTGTTCATCGTTGTAAGCGGCTTCCAACAAAATCGATTCCATGCAGAAAATGGGTGCTCTGAACTTGATCCCAAGGGCGATAGCGTCGCTAGTTCTAGCATCGAGGACAACCAATTTGCTGGTGCCATCATTCACGAAAAGGCAGGTAATTCCAGCGAAGTAGATGCCTTCGTCAAGTCGTTCGATGTTGATTTCCGTAACGGTGATATCAAACTCCTTAAGGGCGGAAGTAAATAAATCGTGGGTTAGGGGCCGACTGGGTTTCATCCCTTCCAATTCCATAGAAATGGCTTGGGCTTCAAAACCACCAATGATGATGGGCAGGATGCGATTCCCGTTCAGTTCTTTCAGATAAAGCGTATAGGCTCCGTGTGAATGGGCGGGAACGATGTTCCGAATTACCATTTCTACGCGGGCGCTCATCGTTGGATCCTTGAATTAGTTTTTAGCTGCTGCGATCAGTTGAGGCAAAATTTCAAACGCATCGCCAACTATACCGTAATCGGCCGCCTTAAAGAAAGGTGCTTCAGGGTCTTTGTTGATGGCTACGATCACTTTCGAAGAGCTTACACCGGCCAAATGTTGAATAGCACCAGAGATTCCAATGGCGATATACAAGTTTGGTTTGATGGTAATTCCAGTCTGACCTACGTGCTCGCTGTGGGGTCTCCAATCCATATCGCTTACGGGTTTAGAGCAAGCGGTGGCTGCGCCCAAAGCGGTTGCCAAATCTTCAATCATATGCCAATTTTCAGGGCCTTTCATTCCACGACCGCCACTCACCACGACTTCGGCTTCGGTCAAAGGAATTTTGCCTGTTACCTTGTTGACTGCGTCGATGTTTAATCCGGTTGATCCCAATTGGGTTGATGCCGCTTCCACAACAGCCGTTTCGCCAAACGATTTGATTTCAAACGAGTTTGGGGTGATGGCAATTACTTTTTTATCGCGTTGTAGGTTCACGAAAGCAAAGGCTTTTCCTGAGAATACGCTGCGTTTTACTTGGAATCCGTTATTGGTATCGGGTAGACTTACCACGTTGGTAGCCAAAGAAGCGCCCATCAATTGAGCCAATCTAGGTGCCAATGATTTTCCGGTGTAGGTGTTGCTGATGATCACCGTGCTCGCGCTCACTTCGTTCGCGCTCGCATTCACCGCCGCCGCATACGCGTCGGCCGTGAATGAATCCGATGTCGAAATGGTCTTCACCACATGCGCACCATATTCACCCAACTCCGAAGCATCCGCGCCATTGCCAATGACAATCGCAACAACCTTGCTCCCTAACATATCGGCAATCTGTCTGCCGTAAGATACCGCCTCGTAAGTGGCCTTCTTGAATTTTCCGTCGCTGATTTCAGCAAATACTAATACTGACATATTAAATGACTTTGGCTTCGTTTCTTAAAATATCGATGAGTTTTCCCGCTTCACTCGCATCAATCAATCGTACACCCGTTTTTGCAACCGGCAATTCGTACGATGCGTAATTTGAGAAGTTTGCAGCCGCCTGAGGAGCCAATACCTGTAAAGGTTTCGTCCGTGCAGCCATGATACCACGCATATTTGGAATTCTCGGTTCACACAATTCCTTCTGGGCACTCGCTACACAAGGACCAGCGCAACTAACCGTCTCTCTACCGCCATCAATGTCGCGGTCAAAAGAGAATTTGCCATCTGCGTAATCAATCCGAGTGACCACATTAATCGAAGTGATTCCCAACAAAGATCCCAACATCCCACAAACCACACCGCCATTATAATCGATGCTCTCTCTGCCTGTCAAAATCAAGTCGTAACCCACCGCAATTTTTGCAATCTCCTCCGCCACATACTGTGCGTCTGTAGGATCTGCATCGATGCGAATGGCTTCGTTGGCCCCCATACTCAAGGCTTTCCGAATCACTGGCTCTGCTTCCGCTTTGCCCACATGTACAATGGTTAACGTGCCGCCATTGGCTTCGGCAATTTCTAATCCGCGGGTAACCGCCAATTCGTCGTAGGGATTTAAAATGTACTGAACACCGGCAGTATTAAACTGCGTATTGTTTTCGGCGAAAGTGATTTTTGTAGTGGTATCCGGAACCACACTGATGCAAGCAAGGATTTTCATTCCGGTCTATTAAATATTTTACAAAAATAGCAAATTTTCCTCGGCTTTGTTTGAAAGAAGTCCCCAAGTTGGTAGTTTCGTTCTTTCAACACATGAATTATCATTTTATCGCGATCGGTGGGGCAGTGATGCACAATTTGGCTTTAGAGCTACAACACAACAAACATAAGGTCTCCGGGAGCGACGATGAGATTTTTGAGCCCGCAAAATCCCGTTTATCGGCTGCTGGTTTACTTCCTGAATCACACGGTTGGTTTCCCGAAAAAATTACAAGCGACTTGGATGGTGTAATCGTAGGCATGCACGCCAAACAAGACAACCCCGAACTTTTGCGCGCCATTGATCTCGGCATTCCGACCTATAGCTTCCCTGAGTTTATATACCACCACAGCAGAAATAAAACCCGTTTGGTGATGGCTGGAAGTCATGGAAAAACGACCTGCACTGGTATGCTGATGCATATTCTAAAATCCTACCGCGATTTCGATTACCTCGTGGGTTCCCAATTGCCAGGATTTGAACGCATGGTAAAATTGTCTGACGCGCCATTAATCGTAATTGAGGGCGATGAATATCTGACATCGCCATTGGATCTGAGGCCCAAATTCGTTCACTACAAAGCACATGCAGCCATGATTACCGGAATCGCATGGGATCACGTGAACGTTTTTCCTACCGAAGAAATTTATCATAATCAGTTTTCTTTGTTGATCGATACGCTGCAGACTGGCGGACATCTATTCTGGTTTGAAGGGGATGCAGCCCTGCAAAACATCGTACAGAAAAGCGGATTTCCTCAACAAGAAAGCTACAATGCGCCCCCGTATCAGAATGTGAAGGGTGGGACAGACGTCACGGTGAATGGACAAGTGTATACATTGCCTTTTTATGGCCGACATAATTTGCAGAATGCGGCGGGTGTGGTGAAAATGGCAGCAACCATCGGAATCACCGAAGCCGAGTCTTGGTCGGCCTTGGAAACCTTCCCCGGAACCGCAAAACGCCTGGAACCCATCGTGGAAACAGAAAAACTCACGGTTATCCGCGATTTTGCCCATGCACCATCAAAAGTGGAAGCCTCCGTTTTTGCAGTCCGCGAGCAATTCCCCAATCATAAATTTATCGCCGTTTTTGAAGTGCACACCTACAGTAGCCTAAATCCCGAATTTATGGGTCGATACAAAGGCACCCTCGATCCCGCGGACGATGTTTGCATCCTATTCGATCCCCATGTCTTTGAACTCAAACGAATGGAAGTTCCGTCCAAAGAAACCGTGGAAATGAGATTTGGTAAGGGTAAGTCTGTTAATCGTTTGGATGAATTGCAATTGTGGCTATCCTCCGCCATGGAAACGGATCAACCCGTGGTTTTGCTCTTGATGAGTAGCGGCAATTTGGCGGGATTGGACCTGAATTACTTCACCAAATCCAATCTTTCGTAAACGGCTTTCAATAACTCGCCCCGAAATCCTTGCTGGGTGATTTTTTTATTCAACTCCGTGGGGTAGGTTCTGTTTGATAAAAAGACAAAGGTGATTCCGTTGGCTGGATCGCACCAAGCCCAAGTTCCAGTGTAGCCGCTATGTCCAAACAACGAGTTGGGCGCGCCATCAAACACATTGGATTTGTTGCCTTCTTTGCCATTGGGCTTGTCGAATCCTAGACCCCGGTAACCCTTTTTTGTCGGCCCTACGTGAATTTTAGAGAACAAATCAACCGTGGTCGGCTTCAATACAAAACTTCCCGTTTTGTTGGAATGACCTCGTTCCTGTAACATATACATGAGTTTTGACATGTCAATTGCCGTAGAGAACAGACCTGCATTTCCAGCAATACCGCCTAACATCATCGCACTTGGATCATGCACGATGCCACGAACTTCGCCTCGAGGCCACAACGAATCAATCAATGTAGGTGCAATTCTATTGGGTGAAATACCATGATCCAAGGGTTTGAAACTCGTGTTTGTCATCCCAATGGATCGATAAAAATCCCCATTCACTATCGCCCCCCAAAGCACAGGATTTCTTTGCTCAACCCACTTTGCCAACAAAATCATATTTATGTCGCTGTAAACGTAGGATTTGTCGTTCGATGGCTGAGTTGCCGTGATCCATTTCCAGGCCGAATCCGACCATCGCTTTTCCAAACATTGTCCCATAGAAATTTCGAATTGGGTAT
>CANHXF010000199.1 GCA_947464515.1 Flavobacteriales bacterium | reverse complement strand
TGCAAATTGCGAGTCTCTATCCATTGCTGAATTGTCCAAAACCCGATAATCCGATGTCATTGTGAGCGGACTATTTTCCCTCGAAGAATCCACCGCATCGCGATGTTTTAAGTTCGCCGAAATCTCCTCCAACGTCACCGCATCGCCTTTGGCTACCAACTCCGAAAATCTGCGCTGAGCCCTAACCTCAACCGAAGCCGTCATAAAAATCTTAAGCTCCGCATCCGGGAAAACTACTGTTCCGATATCCCTCCCATCCATCACAACGCCTTTTTTTGCTCCCATTTGCTGTTGCAAAAACACCAACTTATCGCGCACTGCTTGAATTTTTGCCACTTCACTCACTTTCGAGGCAACCGCAATTGTGCGAATTTCATCCTCCACATTTTCACCGTTCAACAGCACAACGGACGCACCTGCATCGTTCACATCAAATTCCACTGTTACTTGAGCCAACGCTTGTTCCACTTGAGCCATATCATCCAAATTCACCGATTTACGCATCAAAAACAACGTCACCGCGCGATACATCGCCCCGCTATCGATAAAAACATAACTCAACGCTAAAGCCATCGCTTTCGCCAAAGTCCCTTTCCCACAGCTGCTGTAACCGTCTATTGCGATATTGATTTTTCTCTGATCCACTATGTTATAACTCAGGGATTCCTCGACAAGGTGTATGATTTAACTGAACAAAGGCCACTGATCGCTTCTTGGAAAACCGATTGGGATCGATGATGATGGAGAACATATTCGAATTCTGGCTACTGAAATAACTAGCACTGGAATACGTAATATCCAACTTGGCCATTTTAAACTTCAAACCCCAGCCAAACCCTGCCGTACCGCGCCTTACATCGGTAATCATTTCTTTTCTTCTTTGCTGGCTGTACCCAACATAAATACCAAAATTCTTGCCCAACGCCAATTCCGTACCCACCGCTAAATGTCGACCCAATTTATCCGCAAACTTTGCCTCGGTTGGCACCACCGTCTGACCATTGATATCAATCTGACCGTTGCTATTTAGATACTGATCGTAGGTCAAATCCCATTTTTGCAAACTATGCGCCACCAGATGAAATTTAAAAGGCATGTGTTTGGGCATGATTGCCACGGCAGCTTGAATATTGAAAGGCAATGGCTCTCTTCCTGCATCTTGATAGCTCATCACTTGTGCCCCAAGGTTCTTAATTAGCAAACCGGCCGAAAGCGTAGAATCCTTTTTGATGTGATTGAGGCCCAAATTAACATACACTCCATTAGAAATATAGGGACCGAGAATACTATAAACCATCCCCAGCTGGGCACCCAATCTTAGTTGAGGCGATAGTGCCATAGATCCGCCCATCCCAATATTGGTCTCGTTTGCTACCAATTTCAAGGTTGGATTTCCACCGGCATCGTAACCATCCATACTGCCATAGTCGATGTGCTGCGCAAAGCCTTGCAAAGATATTTTTTTACCTGCCAGAGAAATATTTCCGATACCAAACGCCGCATTGGCAGAAAAAACGCCAGGAAGAATGGTCCCAGCGCTAAGTCCTGCTTTAAGGCGATGCTCATCGGAGAGTAGGGCCGGATTGTTGGTGGTTTGAAGGATATCTGAAGAGGGTTGGGATATCAAATAACCGCACCATGCCAATGATTTACTGTGCATTGGAACATCCAAAATCCGAAAAACGCCTTGCGATCCGGCTTGGGCCGAGGCCTTGGCCGAGGCCAGCACACACAATAAAATCAGTAAGCGTTTGGGCATGAGCAACAAATTTAGTTTAAGAACGAGAACTCTCAGCGGATATTTTACCGAAATTTGTACTTTCCATGACCACGTCACTGTATCGCAATCCCTCCGATGTCCCCAAGAGTTCCCCCTTAGTCATTACTCAAGGTACTTTCGATGGCGTTCATTTGGGTCATCAAAAAGTATTAAAGCACGTCGTTGATTTAGCCAAGGAACAAAATACCCAAAGCTTGTTAATCACCTACCACCCCCACCCTAGACTAGTAGTAGAGCCCAACAATCGGGAACTTAGAATGCTCTCAAGCATCGAAGAAAAAGCCGAAGCCCTTTTTGCCTTAGGCATAGATTACGTTTTGGTCCTTCCATTCACCCAAGAATTTTCTCAACTTTCGCCCGAAGCATTTGTGGCAGATATTTTAGTGAAACAGCTCAACGTGCATACCATCGTAATCGGGTACGACCACCACTTTGGGATCAACAGAAGTGGTGATTTCAACACGTTGGTTAGATTAAGTAAGGAGTTTAATTTCTCAGTTCAGGAAATCCCCGCTTCCACGATCGACGAAATTGCCGTTAGCAGCACAAGAATTCGCAAGGCACTATCAAACAGTGGATTAGACGAGGCAAATCAACTCATTGGTAGGCCATACCAACTTACTGGTACGGTGATTCATGGCAAGCAATTGGGCAGAACCATTGGATTCCCCACTGCAAACATCCACATCAACGACCCCTACAAACTCATCCCATCGTTTGGCGTTTATGCCGGCATTTGTTTGGTAGAAAACAAGCGATATAAAATGGTTTGTAACATCGGTGTAAGACCCACGGTGGATGGCGAAAATATTAGCATCGAAGCGCATCTATTTGATTTTGATAAAAACATCTACGGCGAGCACCTCACCCTGTTTTTGGTACAGTATTTGAGAAATGAGCAGAAGTTCGGTTCAATCGAAGCGTTAAAATCTCAGATCTTACTCGATGCACAACAAGCCCAAACATTGGTTACTTTGGACTAAGACTTTTGTCTTTGTGCTGATGCTCGTTTGCAGCAATTTTGCGATCGCACAGATCGAAGACGACGAAGAAGATTATGGAGAAGATGAAGGTGATTGGATCATTCAGGATTCACTGTGGGAGCATAGCGTCGATACACTTGCCTATTATTACGAAGAAGGCGAATTCATCATACCAGGCATGCTGCCCGAATACGATTTTTATGCTTTTTGGGATACGATGCACGTAGATGCCTATCGTTTTGATTTGAGAAAACTTCAAGAAGCCATTCCCATCAACATCCTAGATATGGATTGTGATTTTGCGATGCCCATTTATGGTAGAACAAATTCACCTTTTGGCTGGCGACATGGACGTCCACATACCGGCATCGACCTACAACTCAGAACCGGAGATTCAGTTTACTCTGCCTTTGACGGTGTGATTCGAATGAGCAAATACTATAATGGCTATGGCAATTGCGTTGTGATTCGACATTTCAATGGGTTGGAAACGCTCTATGGCCACTTGAGCAAACTGGAACACAAACCTGGAACATTGGTAAACGCGGGTCAACTCATTGGCTTGGGCGGATCCACAGGGCATAGCACCGGCCCACATTTGCATTTCGAAATACGATTCCTTGGAAGGCCCTTAAACCCTGCCGCTGTTATTGATTTCCCCAATGAAACCGTGAAAGGCGATACCCTTTTAATTGCGTCGAATTTGTTTCAAATGCCCTACACCCCTTATAATGGTAAAAAACGACGGGGATCCTATCGCAGAGGGCGTTCTCGTTCCAGCAAAAGCAAGCGCAGAAGATATTCTTACGAAATTAGAATAGAAGAAGTGTCTTCATCGTTATACAGAGTATAAAAGGTTGATCCGATTCAACTATTTTTGTATTTTCTGTGAGCATTCAAGTCAATAATTTATCCAAGAAATACGGCCATCAATTGGCGTTAGACAGTATTTCATTTTCCATTCCATCTGGAGAGGTGGTTGGATTTCTAGGTCCCAACGGCGCCGGAAAATCTACCACAATGAAAATCCTCACCGGATATATCCCTGCAAGCAGCGGCGATGCTTCGGTTTGCGGATTGGATTTGGCAGAACAAAGTTTAGAAGTGAGGAAACTGGTTGGCTACCTTCCCGAGCACAATCCCTTGTATCTGGATATGTATATTTCAGAATACTTGTTGTTTGCAGCGGGAATTGCTGGCGTTAAAAACACCAAGAAAGCACTGGAAATGGCCATCGAGTTAACGCAACTTGGACCTGAAAGGAACAAGAAAATCGGTCAGTTATCGAAAGGATACCGTCAGCGTGTTGGCCTTGCTCAAGCCCTCATTCACGACCCTAAAGTTTTAATTTTGGATGAACCCACTTCTGGACTCGATCCAAACCAGGTGGTTGAGATTCGAAACGTTATTAAAAATTTGGGCAGCGAAAAAACAGTTCTTTTGAGCACCCACATCATGCAAGAGGTAGAAGCCATGTGTAACCGAGTGATATTAATAAACAAGGGCAAGATCATTGCCGACAATACGTTGGAAGGC
>CANHXF010000198.1 GCA_947464515.1 Flavobacteriales bacterium | reverse complement strand
GATGGGTAAGCGAATAATTTTCACGGTGACGAATGATTTGCGGTACGACCAGCGAATGCTTCGCATTTGCACTACACTGTCGGCCGCGGGCTACGAAGTAGTCCTGGTCGGCCGACATCTAAGCACCTCAATCCCTCTTCAAAATCAGCCCTACCAACAAATTCGACTCAAATACCTCCTTTTCAAAGCCGGCAAATTATTCTATCTCGAATACAACCTGCGATTGCTGTTTTTCCTATTGTTTCAGCGATTTGATGCCATTTGTAGCATCGACCTCGACACCTCAATCCCTGGCATAATAGCAGCCAAAATCAAAAACAAACCCCATCTTTTCGATGCACATGAACTCTTCACCCATACCCCTGAAGTGGCAAGAAGAAAATCCATACAAAAAATCTGGGAAGCCGTTCAAAAATTCACCTTTAAGCATACGAACGCAGCCTTCACCGTTGGCCCAGCCATCGCACAATATTTTGAAGAAAAATACAATAGACCCGTTGCCGTGGTAAGAAATATGCCCATTAAAAGTGGAGCAAACAATCCTATTAATCCACCATCGCCCGCATGGCAATCGAAAATCGATGCGCTACAAGGACAACGCTTTATACTGTATCAAGGAGCCCTGAACGAAGCCCGTGGACTAGAAGCACTCATTCAGGCCATGTCGGAAATACCGGCAATCCTCGTCCTTGCAGGCGAAGGCGATCTCTCTCAAACCCTAAGAAATCTTACCCAATCACTGAACCTCGAGCACAAAGTAATATTTCTAGGCATGATACCGCCCAACGAACTGCCACAACTCACAAAACAAGCCTACATCGGCTACAATGTGAGTCAAAACGCGGGACTCAGCTATTTTTTATCGCTAAATAACAAGTTCTTCGACTATACCAAAGCCCTTTTACCATCCCTTATTAACCCTTTCCCGGAATACCTCGCATTGATGAAGGAATTTGAAGTAGGCCTTCCCACCGAACCCACCCTAGAAGATATCGTAAAGCAAGCAAATCAGTTATTTACGGACCAATTACTGTACGATAAAATCAAATCAAACTGTAAATTGGCTAGCGAAAAATGGACCTGGGAGAATGAAACGCCTACCCTCGTAAACATTTTTCAGCAAACTTGTCAGCACAACTTTCATTTAAATTAAAGACCTTTACAAACACTTAAACCCCTAGCAATGTCGGCCCCGCGCATTCATATCATCGCATTTGACCTTCCTTTTCCTCCGGATTACGGGGGAGCAACCGACATCTTTCACAAAATCAGAAGTTTACATGACTTGGGCGTTGAAATCACCTTGCATGTATTTTTGTATAAAGGCAAAATGCCAGCCCCAGCGCTTGAAGCATTAACACACAAAACTTTTTACTATTACCGCAGAACATGGGTCAACCCGTTTTGGGGAACCACCCCTTTTGTTGTCAACACAAGAAATAGCAAAGCCTTGCTAGCAAACCTATTAAAAGACAACGACCCCATACTATTTGAAGGCCTTCACACCACGGCATATTTGCAACACCCTGAAATCCAGAAGCGGATTACGGTTGTTCGGGCGCACAATGTAGAGCACAATTATTATCGGGCGCTCGGCTTCGCCGAGCGCCGCTGGATCAAACAAAAATTTTTCTTCCTCGAAGCACAACGACTACAACAATACGAACCCATCCTTAATAAAGCCACCGCCATCGCCGGAATATCCCCGATGGAAACCGCTTACCTCCAATCCACTTACGGACATACCCATTATATCCCCGCATTCCACTCCAATACCGATGTCGCTTCACTCACCGGAAAAGGAGACTATGTGCTCTATCATGGGAACCTCTCCATCCCCGAGAACGACAATGCCGCCATTTACCTAGCATCGAAAGTATTCCCGCTACTGTCGCAGTCGTGTATAATCGCCGGTAGCAACCCCTCACAAATGTTGCAAAAAGCGGTTGCCAAATACGCTCATATCCAAATTAAAGCCAACCTCACGGCCGATGAAATTTTTGCCCTGGTAAGAAATGCCCATGTCAATGCGCTCGTTACCTTCCAATCCACCGGCATCAAACTCAAACTGCTGAATGCACTTTACCGGGGCCGACATATTGTTGCCAATACCCCAATGGTGGAAGAAACAGGCCTTGAAAACCTCTGTCAAGTCTCAGACGAGCCCAAACTCATGGCCGATCAAATAAAAAACTGCTTTCTAACACCCTTTACGGAAAAAGACATTGAACACCGCACCAAAACTCTCGGAGCCACCTTCAACAACAAAATCAACGCTGGCAAACTCCTGCAATTGCTGCACCCCTGAATCGAAACACATCGCTTGTAAACCAGTACAAACAATGCACCCGTAATTCACCCAAGCATCAAATCTTATAAATATAGCCGAGTCCAAATACCCAGCTATTCTGCCAAGCACTCATGCCCGGCGGCACCAAATCCTTATCAAAAATCGAAATCAACGTGTAATTCACATTGATATACTTCGTCAACTTAGCCACCAACGCAAAATCAATCCTTGAATCCAAATTCGCAGTCTCCGCCACATAAGGTGCAAACCCCAAATAATTCAGCTTCATCCCCAACCGTTTCTGCTCGCCAAACTCCCGCTGAATCCCCATCTGAATCTGAACCCCCATCTGATTGTTCAAAAACTTCCCCTTCTCAACTCGCGCAATAATCGGTTCATTCCGGATATCGTAAAGTGATTGATTGATGACGTACGTCTGTTTCAAGGTGATGTAACCCATACGGATAAAAAAAGTAGGTAGCGGCTTGTACTCCATCCCCAAGGCGAACTGCGTCTGACCCTGACTCAAAAAACTAGAATTCAAAGTCCCCACCTCGCGGCCAATGGTATTTCTGGAATATTTATAGCCCGGAAGTAACTGCGTTTGGAAGTTTAAACCGCCAAAGATCGACATACCCGGTTCGGCTGTAATTGTATGACCCAGTTTACAATCCAAAAAGACGTTGTCGAGGTTTTTCTTTAATATTCGATATCTGATGTTGTAGTTATCCAACTGTCTTGTCGATACGCCGCCCAAATTGACCCGAAACACGTTATCAAAACTGGTATTCGGACGTTTCACTTGCGCAAAAGCATTCACAAAACCGTTTCCATTGATGTTGCTAGAACCCCCGCTCGACCAGTTGGGCGATGACCCCGCGAACGACAACGTAAGTCCAAAATCGGCCCCGTATGTTATGATCCGCCTTTCGTTACTGTCGCGATGATATTGGAACTTCACCGGATCCACATCCGACCTTCCCAACAACACCAACAAACACGTCAACAACATCTTAAGTACAAATATCTATAAAGTTAGCTATCCTTTGGCTTTTCTGCAGGCTCTTCCTCTTTCACGATGATTTCTTTTGCCCTATTTAGTGCTTTCACAACCAAAAACAACACAAAAGCCACAATCAGAAAATGTAAAATATTGGCAATCAATTTCCCGTAATTAAACGGCCCAAAACGCAGATCGTCCAACTTAGCCCATCCGCCAACCAAAGCAATCAATGGCATGATGAGATCATTTACGATGCTATTGACGATGTTTTGAAAAGCCGAACCAATGATTACAGCGACAGCCAAATCCATCACGTTACCGCGATTGACAAACTCTTTAAATTCTTTGATAATCCGCATAATGAACAGGCAATTTAATGCCTATCAATTAAGCTTCCAAGCCCATTTTAGACGATGAACGTTTGCGTTCGTTTTCGTCCAAAAACACTTTACGTAAACGGATGTTATCAGGTGTAACTTCTACGTACTCGTCCTCCTGAATATATTCCATCGCTTCTTCCAATGAAAATTCACGTGGTGGAGCCAAAACAGTATTGTCGTCCTTACCCGCTGCACGGAAATTCGTCATTTGCTTGGCCGTACACAAGTTCACAACCAAATCGCCTGGCTTAATGTGCTCACCCATCAATTGACCGGCGTACACTTCAGCACCTGGATGAATAAAGAAAGTACCGCGGTCTTTCAACTTATCCATACTGTATGGAGTTGCAGCGCCTTTTTCCTTACTAATCAATACACCATTGATACGCATTGGCATAGCACCTTTCCAAGGTTCGAAATCTTTCAAGCGGTGAGCCATAATCGCTTCACCCTGAGTGGCTGTCAACAAGTTGTTTCTCAAACCAATCAAACCGCGTGAAGGAATTTCAAACTCCAAACGAACCATGTCGCCCTTAGGCATCATGCTAATCATTTCGCCTTTGCGCTGACTTGCATATTCAATCACTTTTCCGCTGTGCATTTCAGGCACGTCCACGGTTAAAATTTCAATTGGCT
>CANHXF010000197.1 GCA_947464515.1 Flavobacteriales bacterium | reverse complement strand
TTGAAACTCGTCACTAGCGCTTGGCAGTTCGATGCGTTAGAAGTCTACGACATTCAAGGCAAATTGATCTATCAATCCAAGGAGAATACCGGTGTCCCTGGATTGAAAATTGCAAAAGGCATTTACACTTACAAAATCATAGCCCACACATCCCAAGAGAGTATTGTGAAAACTGGGAAATGGTGTAACGTTGGGGAGTAAATTGACTGGATTTTGGTTTGAGAAAAATCAATGCTTCAATCATCAAAAACTATCATTTGGAAAGCGGTTGCGAAGGTGCTACTTTTGAATCTAAACCTTTTATGACTTCTTATTGATGAGAACTATACTACCTAAAATTGCGATTGCCTTCATATTTGTTTTATCATTAATTCCTTCTCGGATCTTTGCCCAGCAACCTGGCGATACCATTCGGGTGAAGACATTTCATTATGCCTCAAATACCCGGGATACGATGGCCTATTTTCCCAAGGGCAATCTCACGTTTGAAAAGATCATCCTACGATACAACATGCGTTGTAAAAATGGGTTGATGTCTGATGGGAGCAATCGAAACAAAGGCTGCGGCGAATGGGATTATTCGTGTAACACCTTTTTAGTGGATTCGAGCAAAATTGAAACCTTGCCTCAAGCTGCGCCCAAATATGTGATTTCGAACTTTGCGGGGACCACTTTCAATTATACCAATAAACCAATTTGCGACTACTACGATTATGGATTGAAATCGGTCACAGTCAATTCTGTTTCCAATGAAGGGAATTATACTTTAGGAAAAGGGAATTTGGGTATCTATAAAGCCTTAAATACCGCCAAACAGTCGGGTAAAACACAGGTTTTGTACCGCGCCGAAGAATTGGCCGCTGCGGGTTTTACTGCTGGTGATATACAAGGTTTTATCCTCAAAGCACTCGGTGGTGGCACTGCGAATTTCTTCAAAGTACAGATGCAGCATACTGTTTTAGCGAAGTTGGATGCCAATACTCCTTTATTGACAGGTTTTACGGAGACCTATAACAATTCATACAATTTTGTGGTGGGCAACAATAAAATCGTGTTTCATACGCCATTCACTTGGGATGGAAAGAGCAATGTGCTGATCGAATTTTCATTCACCAACTCGGTGGGTACTAATCCTGTTGTTTTGGAAGGATATGCCGATACTACTGCTTGCTTACTGGCGGCCAATAACAATTACGCGGTTGATTTTTCTTCTAACGGTCACATCGTAATTGAAGCATCACAACTATCGTCGATCAAAAATGAAATTTCCATCGCTTTTTGGGCTATGGGTGATACTACGGCATTGCCAGCCAATACTTCGGTGATTTACGGTTGGGCGGCTGATCCAAATCAACGTCAGTTGAACATCCACTTCCCATGGTCCGACGCCAACATCTATTTTGATTGTGGATTTTCAGCGGGTGGGTTTGATCGAATCAACAAAGCGGCGACGCCCTCCGAATACAAAGGAAAATGGAATCATTGGGTATTTACCAAAAATGCAACCACCGGCAACATGTCGGTTTACGTCAATGGAACCCTCTGGCTATCCGGCACTGCCAAAACCAAAGCCCTTTCAATCATGAATATGATTTTGGGGAAAGATCAGAATTTGCAAAACAACTACAAAGGGAAAATCAACGAATTGAGCATTTGGAACAAAGCACTGTCGGCCACGGAAGTGAAAGACTGGATGAATCGTTCCATCGATAATACCCATCCCCAATATGCGAGTTTGGTGGCCTATTACCCCATGAATGAGGGAAAGGGAAAATCGTTTTCCGATGATGCGCTGGGGAAGGTATCAAACGGGGTCAACACACAATGGGCCTATGATCGCGGTGATAAATTGAATCGGATGTTTCAATCCTACACGGAAAAACCCAACATTACATTGCTGTCGGGGACGTACAACAAAACGGTAAGCAACATTTTGCAACGAGATTCGATTGTTAGGAACTCCAATGGCATCGACCGTTATATGGTTGTTGACAATTCGAAATCCAAAATCGTGACGCATGATTTGTTAAAAATCGATTCGAGTTTTTCTTTGTTTGAAGCCCGTAAATCTTGGGTTTACAATGGCGATAACGGGAAATTGAAGGACTCCATCGTTAATAAGTCACAAGGTTCCATCGATGTCTCAAGCCTAAGTTACGCCCTGCGATTCCCGTGGTTCAATGAATTGGTGTCGTTTGTTACGCCCTATGGAATCAATTTGGATTTGGGGATGGCGGGTAAAAGTTGGTACCTCGATATGACGGATTATGCGCCGTTGCTTAAGGAAAATAAGCGACTTGTTGTGGCTATGGGCGGACAGAATCAGGAACAAATGGAGATGGAGTTTTTGTTCATTGTGGGGACTCCGGCTCGACCTGTTTTGGAGTTCAATCAGCTTTGGCAGGGCGGTGCGCGTATGGGAGGCCCTGGCATCAACAGTATTTTGAATAATTCTGTTTTCGCTCCAATGAATGTCCCTTTGCTGTCCAATGCCAAATCGTTCAAGTTGCGTTCTACCATCACGGGGCACGGTTCTGATGGCGAGTTTGAGCAAAATGGAGGTGTAATTACCCATACTTTGAACGTGGCGGGCAATGCAATGAGTTGGAGTTCTGTTGTTGATTGTTCTGTGAATCCGATGATTGCGCAAGGCGGTACATGGTTGATTCCACGTCAGGGTTGGTGTCCTGGACAGCGATCAAAGCTCATCGAGCATGAAATCACAAAGTGGGTGACCCCTGGAAAAACGGAAACCATCGATTATGAAATTTCGCAGCCTACGAAATCAGGCGATTACAGGTATATCGTTGCGCATCAGTTAGTTAGTTATGGTGATTTGAGTTTTAATAACGATGCTAAAATCATTCAAGTGGTAAAGCCAACCAAGGACTACGAATATTCCAAAACCAATCCCATTTGTTCTCAGCCGGTGATATTGGTCCAGAATACGGGTAAAACAGAAGTTAAGACCTTGCAATTTACCTATTGGGCCAACAATGCCTCGGTGAAGCAAGTTTGGCATTGGGCGGGTAATTTGGCTTCGTTGGATACTGTGAGTATTACTTTGCCAACATGGAGTTTGTGGGATAATGGGATGTTGCCATCGAACAATATTTTTCATTGTGAAATTTCTGAAGTCAACGGTCAGCCCGATGCGTATCCTTTGAACAGCACAACCGAGACCCCAGTTGCGATGCCCGATGTTTTGCCAGCCAATTTTAAGATAGAATTTAGAACCAATAATTACCCCACGGAAAATGCAATAACCTTATTGGATGTAGATGGGAAGGTGGTACTTCACGATACGTTTACGGTGGCCAATAAAACCACAGTTTACCCATTAAATCTCAACGGTTGCTATAAATTGATTGTGAACGATTATGGATTAGATGGTTTGTATTGGTGGGCGAATACGGCCCAAGGCACAGGTTTCGCTCGTTTGAGAAACGGCAATACCAATGCTTTGATAAAAACGTTCAATGCCGATTTTGGTAGCTTTTTCGAATACAATTTCACGACCACTTATGCTTTGAGTTCAAAATTATTGGACTTTGAAAATACGATCAATCTATATCCCAATCCGGCGACAAATAAATTTAGTTTGGAAGGGGAAGGCCTTGAAAATGCGAGGGTTGAGGTGTTTAATGTAATTGGTGGAATGGTTGATTCTAGGGCGATTCTAAATCAGAAATCCATAGATTTCAATACGGAAAATTGGAACCCGGGTGTTTATATGGTTGAGATTACCCAGGGGAGTTTGAAGGCGACCAAAAAGGTGGTGGTTTATTAATTGTCACTGTTTCTGAATCTGATCATTTGATGCTGGTTCTCAATGTTAGTTGAATGATGCGCAGGTTTTTTTCTGTCTTTTCTGTCTTGTTAATGGTATTGAATTGCAGTGCCCAAACAACAGGGCGCGCCGACTCATTGGTTGCTCTGCGATTGGATACTTCGTTGGGTTGGGATACTTTATTGTCTCAACTGAAGCGGGTTGATGTGTATTCGGATGGTCATCGTATGCAACAATCCATTCATGATTTGCCCGATTTTAAAGGGGTTTCAATTCTTTCTGGCAAAAAATATAGTTTAATCGTCCTTGAAAATTCGGGGGCCAATCTTGCGGAAAATAATGCACGTCATATCTTCGCCAAAGTACCCGGCATCACCGCCATGGAAATGGATGGCTCTGGGGTACAAGTCAATATCGCATCGCGAGGACTAAGTCCACATCGCTCAATGGAATTCAATGTCAACCAAAATGGAATCAATATCAATTCCGACTTATTTGGTTACCCAGAGGTCCATTACAATCCTCCAATGGAAGCGGTGGGTAAAATCGAA
>CANHXF010000196.1 GCA_947464515.1 Flavobacteriales bacterium | reverse complement strand
TTTCGATGATGGCCGAAGAATGCTGGAACATATGTTCTACTTCTTGTAACAATGCAGTGCTATCACCACCCAACAATTCACCCATAATCATGACCAACGTACCCAAGCCAAATCCCAATGTCATTCGGGGCTGATATCCCAATGCCACATAATAATAGGCCAAACTATGCTCCGCTGCTAAATCCTTTAATTTACCTGCTGCCGCAACACAAATCATATCGCATCCTTTTGCTTTTGCTTGGGCGAACATCGACAATGTCTCTTCTGTGTTTCCGCTATAGCTGCAGAGAATTACTAGCGTCTTTTCATCAGCGTAGGCAGGTAGTCCGTATTCACTAAAAACTTCAACTGGAACTGGCGATTGCTGTAAAAAGGCCAAACGCGCAATACGTCCGCCAATACCACTACCGCCCAATCCACCAATAACAACATTATGATAATTGGAAATGCTCTTGCCATGGGAATGATAATTTGCTAAAACATAAGCCAATTGTTCATGAAATTGTTCTAAGGATTGTTCGTGGGTTATTGCTGACATAATTACAAAAATACGCAATCAAAGCGGTGAATGGCAAGGTCGTTCACAAAAAAACAAAGGGGCCTCCCTATAAAGAAAGACCCCTTCGCAATTAAATTCTTATTTCGTTTAGAACCACTCGTATTTGTAACGGTAATCTTGAACGTGTGCTTTTTTGGTTAATACTTCTTGCAAAGTATTCATTACATAATTGGGACGATTGTACATTTCAAATGCATCTGGTGCTTCTCCAGCAGACTTAGGCACTTTAATATCGTCGCGCTTATCAATCCAAATCATACATGTATTTGATTTGCCAATCACTGGAGTAGAGAATTTCTTCACTTCAACACCATACATAGCACCCAAAATTTTCAATTCTGCAGCAATTTGTGGAATGAAATTCTGACTCATTTTCAAACTCTCAATTGGAATTAAAGTCGCACCCGCCAAACGAGCCAATTCTGCAGGTGTTTTTGCTTTATCAACAAAACTCATCAACTTCTCTGCAATCTTTTTGCCTTTCAACTCTTCACGAACTATTGGCTCAATTTCAGTTCTAACATCATCCAACTTTGCGTAGCCAATGTGCTTCAAGCTTTCCAACATCACAACAACGTGACGGTTAGCAAAACTGAAAACATCAGAAACTTCACCTTTTTCACGCTTGTCATCAAATAACCAATACATCACAGTTTTTACATCCGCAGATACATCTATACCAGGGATTGCCAAGTTGTCTGTTTTTACATCTTTCATCACACGTGGAACCAATGCCATCTTCTCGATTGCTTTATCAAACGAACCTTCGTCGGCCGTTACCTTATTGCGGAATGCACGGCTCTTTTCGTCAATCACACTAACCGTTCCTGGACTTGGCGCCAATTCGATGATTGATTGAGTGTATTTGATTTTTTTGCTTTGAGGCTCTTCCATCATTTTAATGATATGGAATCCAAACTGCGTTTTTACGATACCTACTTGACCTTTGGTTGCAGTCTTACAGAATGCAGCAAATTCAGGCACATAGTTTGACGCAGCAGCCCAACCCAAGTCGCCACCTTTTTCGGCAGAACCTTGATCTGTTGAAAATTTAGGAGCCAATGCAGCAATATCAGCACCACCCATAATCTGAGCATATACTTCTTTTGCTTTTGCCTCAGCCATGATAGAATCCACCATCACTGTTCCATCAGGCAAAGAACCTGAAGAAGGAATCAAGATATGAGAAGCACGAACAGTAGGTACTGTATCTTTCGCTTCTGCTACTTTTTGCCAAATGTAGAAATTGCCCTCACTGTACATAGGGCCCACAACTGCATTAATTGGAGCTGGCCAAACCATACTCTTCAATGGCTCCGGCGCATCCTCAGGCAACTCTGTCATATTGTAGAATCCCAAAGCACCAAATGTATCAGGCTCAGTTTGCTTGCGCATTCCATCGGCAGTGCGCATCGCTTGAGAGTACGCTTCCATTGTATCACTTGAAGTTGGAACGACATCCCAAACGACATATTTAATGTTACGTGCTTCCTGATTGAACTTATACTTCTCTTTGTGACGATTCAAATAGTCTTGCAAATCTTCATCCGTTGCTTTAATATCTTTCTCGGGCACAGTATTGTGTACGAAGTTGATCAAACTACCCGTTACACCTTGGTTTGCCACGACGTATTCAAATTCCTTTTCAGCCTTCGTCTTTACGTTTGCATACGAAATGTAAGTCGCATAACGCTCGATTTTCTCGTAGTTGGTAACACTTTCCACCAACGACAATAAGTTTGCTTTCAATTCAGAATTCGCTTTTCCTTGCTTGAAGATCATTTCAACCTTCTTGGCATCAAAACTTCCATCAGTTTGGAAATCTGGAATCTGCCTCATTGTCTCACTTGGATGTTTACCCACCAACATTTCGTTGATATCAGCATCAGACAAAGTAATACCTGACTTTTCGATTTCGGCCATCAACACATTGTTTTTGATCAAATCATCCCAGGCACTCTTGTAAATTTCTTTAACTGTCTTCAAACGAAACTTCTCATCCGTTTGCATCTTCTTAGCCATCTTTGGATCACTCGCTAACTTCTGACGATAAATTTTATCGACCAAAGGTTCCAAGTCTTCCTTCTCTTTGAATTTCTTACCGCTAATTTCGGCAATCACTCCTTCATCTCCGGAATTGTTATTTGAGCCATAACGACTGTTTAAAAGATCACCGATCACAAATAAAACCAGGGCGGCCACAACCACGATCACAACCATTCCTGAATTTCTTAACTTCTGTATTACTGCCATAGCTATTTTAAAGAAAGGCAAAAATATGATATCAAGTGTATTTAGGCAAAGGACTGTGCATATTTCCTTGCACTTTCTGCAATTAATTGAAATAAAAGGGCTGTTTTACCATTTTACCCTTCTTTCTAAGTACGATTTCGTACATGCCGGGGGTAAATCTGCTCGCCGGAATCAACAAATCCACATGTCCATCTTTCACATTCTCAAACACATGTTCAAACATTACCTGTTTCCCAAGTTTAAATTCCACCGTAAAACTCTTCGCTTCGGGCCATGCTGCCCACAATGCAATCTGTCTACCATCGATTTTCTTCGTCGATTCATTCGTCAAAGCATCCAAAGTACTAGAAGCTTGCTGTTTATCTCGCTGAATCGCAACTTCCAATGCTGGCGTTGTAATTCCCAACTCTCCTTGGATCAAAAATCTCGACCTCACCCTTTTACTTTCTTTGAATTTCGATAAACAAATAATTGGATGTTTCTCTTTGATGCTAAACGCAGTGTAGGCCAAATGCAGCGATCTCGACCAATCCAATGAGATATAATCGCCCATGAAAACCTCAGTCCCCGGCGCAATACTCACATTGTTAGAGAGCCGCACATTGTCGCCCAATTTCAACTCCCCTCTTTTGCTCGCAACAATTTCAACGCCATAGACATCAAAAAAACAACCCGTTTGACTTCTACGTCGATCCTGCCAAGCAACAAACAATCGCTTTCCATTGGGGCTAACCACCATCGCTGGAGAATATTGCTCTGTAAATTCGAACAAGGGTATTGCAATATCACCACTTAAACCATCGCTCCCTTTGGCGTAAAAACTCTCTACACTAGATGGACGATTCAATACAATGGGCTCATTAAATTCCGATTTTCCCGCACGCAAGACCGATAAAAACACATTTCTCTGCATGCATTCCCAATGGGTTGTTAATCCATGTTCACAAGCATCGCCAGAATAAGTAACATAAACGTTACCATAGGCATCGCTTTGAATCACCGGCATCCCATTCACACGCATCGTAGATCTAACGCCTGAATGATTCCAACCCCCTATTTGACGGGCCACAAACTGATCTTTGCCCCACGTTTTTCCGTTATCCCGACTGCAATCGTACCAAATTGTGTCATTGCGCGACCAAACAGCATGCAAAATGCCATCAGGAGTAATGGCAACATTGGCACCTTCAGCAGTTCCATCATCGTCTTGCGCATCACCTGAAACATCGGAAATCACAATTGGTGTTTCGAAATTCCGACCTCCATCAGCAGAACGTGCGAACCAAATTCGAGAAGAATCTTTGGGATCTTTACTTCCGTATACATCAAATTCCGTCCAACTCAAATAAACGTTACCTGCGCCTTTGCTGTTCTTCCATTCATCCATCGAAAACCAGGGCTTGTCTTGCATTTTACCCTCGTGAAAACCCACATCGGTGGAGGTAAAAGTCTTGCCGCTGTCATCGCTGCGTTCAAACACAATACGATCAAAAAATTTAGGCCAAATTCCGGACTTGTTTTTTGCCAAATGAGCCAAATAAACTACGCCTTGATTGGAAATTTTAAA
>CANHXF010000195.1 GCA_947464515.1 Flavobacteriales bacterium | reverse complement strand
TGATTTAACCAAACTTTCCGAAAGCGCTTCGATACCCTTATTTTTGAGGCATGCGATGCGGGCGTAATGCAACTTTTTCGATTCAGTTCAGAAGTCTTATCTGGCTTGTTTCGTTTTTGTTATTTAAACCATTAGGCGCGCAGACATCAAGCAAAACGGAGCCCTTTTTCGCCGAAGCGCAGCAATATTATATTGCAAATTGGAAAAAGAGCGTTCGGATATTGACACATGATTCGGCCGATTTCATCGGACTGCCCCACCCTTATTCTACCCCAACGTTGGCGGGCAATCAGATGTTCCGAGAAATGTATTATTGGGACAGCTATTTCATCAATTGCGGATTACTTACTTACGGCAATCACCCACAACGAGGCGGCGATGCAAACCCCGACGAAAAAGATGCCATCCAACAAGCCATTAACAATTGCAACAACTTGATTTACCTTGTCGATCGGTTCGGGTTTGTTCCCAATGCAAATCGTTTTTCGATGACAAATCGAAGTCAACCTCCCCTCCTTGCGGCAATGGTAAACGATATTTTCGACATCACTGGCGACACGGTTTGGTTGCGCGTTGCACTAAAAGCGTTAGAAAAGGAACATCATTGGTGGATGGAAAATCGCGCTTTGGGACTAACACCCCAAGAATACCAGGGCATTGGTGGAGCACAAAAAAATCCCACGGCCTTGTGCCTGAATCACTATGGCAACAATGCAAGCGATGCCTTTTTACTCCGATTTGCGCAGTTCCTCAAAGGTCGTTTGGGGCCTAGCTTTGATTCGATTTATTCTGAGTTAAATCGCGATACGTTAATAAGTCGGGAAGGCAAAAAACAAGGCAAAGGAATACTCCTGTCAGACCACTTGCTGGCAGAGGCGGAGAGCGGATGGGATTTCACCACACGGTTTAATGCGCGGTGTTTATTTATCGCCCCACTGGACCTGAATTGCTTGCTTTATTTGAGCGAAAAAACCCTCGCCAATGGCTACAAAACCCTCAAAGAACACAAAAAATCACGGGAATGGCGGCAACGAAGCAATTTGCGTAAAGCATTGATAAACAAGCTATTTTACGACAAACATACTGGATGGTATTGGGATTATGACATAGCAACACGAGTAATTCATTTCAACCACAACGCGGCCCAATTCATGCCCTATTTTGTTGGACTGGCAAGGCACAATTCTCGAAACAAAACTGCCTTGGCAAGGTTATCTAACACTTACATTGGGAAATTTGGCGTGTATCCTTGCTTGCCACTGTCGAAAGATTCTTCTGCAATCGCCGCAAATCGGGTGTTCTGGAAAACACAGTGGGACAGTCCAAATGCTTGGCCCCCTTTGACGCATTTCGCGGCGCAGGCCATCAGAAACTATTCTAATGGTCAGGGAAAATTGACAAACCTCATGCTCAACATGAAACGGAACCAACTTATTGTATCGTTCATGGAATCGGTAGAAGTCCAATTTGCGATCACCCAGAAATTTTGGGAGAAATACAATGTCGATTATGGAACCTTACAAGTAGTGAATGAATACCCGATGCCTGATTTTTTTGGGTGGACGGCGGGAGTCTATATGGAATATCGCATTGAATTTGAGGGGCATTAATCGCAATCCCTTATTTTCGTAGTATGATTCACGGTAAAAAAGTTGTGGTTGTTCTTCCGGCCTATAATGCGGCGCTGACGTTAGAGCAAACGTATCGTGAAATCCCGTTCGACATCGTGGACGAGGTTGTTTTGGTGGACGATGCGGGGGGCGACGATACCTTATCGGTTGGGGCGAAGTTGGGCATCAAACATTTAATTCAACACGAGAAAAACCTAGGCTACGGGGGCAATCAAAAAACCTGTTATCGCAAGGCATTGGATTTGGGGGCGGATATCATCATTATGCTCCATCCCGACTATCAGTATACACCAAAGCTGATCCCCGCCATGGCTCATCTCGTCGCCACTGATATTTACCCTGTTGTATTGGGGTCTCGTATTTTAGGCAAGGGAGCTTTAGAGGGTGGAATGCCCATGGTGAAATACATAGCCAATCGGATCCTCACCTTGATTCAAAACATATTCATCAACCAAAAACTTTCTGAATACCATACGGGGTACCGCGCATTTTCGAGAGAGGTTTTAGAGTCCATTCGTTGGGATTTGAATTCGGACGACTTCATTTTCGACAATCAGATTATGGCACAATGCGTAGATGCTGGATTCAAGATTGGCGAGGTAAGCTGTCCAACCAAGTATTTTGCTGAAGCAAGTTCGATTAATCTTCATAACAGCGCCATTTATGGATTGGGCTGTTTGGGTGTCTCTATTCGATACAGGTTGCATCGATGGGGGATTTGGAAGTACGGGCTGCTCAAATAATTATTGATTATCACAAATCCGGAATATAAAATTTAAGGATTATCGCAACTTTATTAGATTTCCTAGTGTTAATTTGCGTCGCATTTCAAGTGCATCGGAATTTCTCAGTGTTTGCCTGTGTAATCGGGGTAAGAGATTGGCTTCTTGGATAAGCAATAGGTAAATGAAAAAATTCGCAATTGTAACAGGCGCAAGCAAAGGCCTTGGCAGAGCATTCGCGCTTGAATTGGGCTCAAGAGGTATCAACACAATTCTTGTCAGCCTCCCAGGTGAAGACATTCATTTGTTAAACGACGAAATCATTACCACATATAAAACATCATCGGTTTTTTTTGAAGTGGATTTATCGGATTACGACAACGTAATCTCATTTACTAAAACGATCAACGAAACCTATTCAGTTTTCCTTTTAATAAACAACGCAGGGATTGGTGGCACGATGAAATTCGGAGATGCTTCTGTGAATTTGGTGAATAAAATCGTACAATTGAACGTAATGGCGGTATCTGTCCTCACGCGACAATTGATTCCCAATTTGACAAGTCAGACCCAGAGTTTTGTATTAAACATTTCTAGTTTGGCTGCGTTTAACCCAGTGGGTTACAAATTGGTTTATCCCGCATCAAAGGCCTTTGTAGATTCATTCACAAAGGGAATGAGTGCCGAATATCGAGATACCAACGTATTTTTTAGTGTAATCAACCCAGGGGCCATGCCCACGAACGATGCGGTAACTGACAGGATTCTAAAACAGGGATGGTTGGGTAGAATCACCCAATTATTTCCACAGGATGTGGCGCGTAAAAGTTTGAATAAATTATTTCAGAAGAAGCGTCCCTACCGATTCAATCCGATTAGTGAATTGATTTTATGGGTATTGCCAAGTCGATTCAAACTCCCATTCCTAACTGGAATCGTGAAACGGGAGTTTGACAAACCATAATTATTCCTCTGCGTTTCTGCTTGCGTCCCACATCATCCAAAGAGAATAGGCACCACCCACCACGATGGGCCCGCTTGGCGATTGGGCGAGAATGACTTTATTTTTCTGTCTACCGGTTACTACAATAGGCGTAAGGACATAGGCAGTCTTTTTGGGGTCAGACGATGAGATTCTAACAAAGCAAAAGTTCTTGCCATCCCTTAAGAAAACGGCAGAATCAGGGAGCACTATAGATTCAACGGCGTTAAGGATGAGTTTTCCTCGCACTGCTTGTCCGATTTTTACGTCGGCAGGATTTACGGGCCCTGAAGTATTTCTACCAACCGAGGCCGCGATGTTAGGTTTGCAATAGATTTTCCAACTACGATCCGTTTCGATGATGGGAGACAGTGCGACCACTTTTCCTGGGACGCTGCGAGCTGCCCCGCCTTCGGCGGGGCTCAAATCCACATCCATGCCCACTTTTACCATAGATGTCTGGCCCTCATACCCTGTCAAAACCCAAATTCCGGCCCCGTCCAATGCTAGTGTCATCACCCCTGCATTGTCGGCTACACTCATTCCGACATGGACATTCACCGATACCACCGAACCACTTGATGGGGCTTTGATTGTCACCCTGCGTTGAATGCCTGCCCTTACCTGATCAATGGTAATCCCTACTGCCATCAGGCGCTGAACCAAGCCCGCTTTGCGGGCTTGGTTCCCCTTATATGCCGCTTCGGCCATTTGATACGACTTCAAGCTGCTCGCCTTGGCCGCATACATTTCACGCTGTCGGTCCAAATCGCTCTTTAAAACTTCCCCCTCGGATTCCGCAATCAAATATCCCTCCTGCCAATCTACCACCTGCAAATTCTCAATCTCACACAACACATCGCCCTTCTTTACCCGATCTCCCGGCTTCACGTTGATCCTGCGCAACAACCCGCCCACAGCAGAAGAAATCGATACCTCGCCTTCCGGACTCGAAACCACTCTACCCAGTAAATTAACCTCTGTATTCACCAATTCGCGCTGGATATCTGTCACTACGATGCCCGCATTCTCCCGCTGCGCATCGTC
>CANHXF010000194.1 GCA_947464515.1 Flavobacteriales bacterium | reverse complement strand
GCGCTTCCAATTGTCGAACTGAGCCGCCAAGAAATCGTAAGGTTCAATCTGCGTCGTAAAAGGCACGCGATACAAACCCAAATCCTCACCCACAAATTTATCGCCAAAAGCCAACCAATCCGTATCAGGGAAAGCCACGTGGTGGGCGTTGTAATTGCCAGTAGCCCCACCAAACTTAGCGGAATAGGGAAGTTTAGACAATAGGTTGATTTGACCTTCCAAACGGGCCACGAACACATACCATTCCTTGCCCAAGCGGGTAGGAGAGGCGGGTTGACCGTGGGTCTTGGCCAATAATGGAATATCTTTCCAAGCCTGTGATTGAGATATTAGTATTTGAATTACTTCGTCAAGGGCGGGCATCATCACAGCATTGCTCGCTTCTTTAAAACTCAAAGGAATCGCAGTGTTGTTGATGTCTTGAGAGGTTAGGCCAAAGTGAACCCATTCCTTATATGCCTGCAAACCCAGAGCATCCATTTTTTCTTTGATGCAATATTCAACCGCTTTTACGTCGTGGTTTGTAGTCTTTTCGATCGTTTTTACGCGCTGAATATCCACTTCAGGAAGATTCGTACACCAATCGGTAAGGGTATTTTGATGCTTGAGGAGTTCCGACCAATCCACATTTGGAATCACCTTTGCCAAGGCAAAAAGATAGGAAACCTCAACGCGGATGCGGTATTGAATGAGTCCGGCTTCTGAATAAAATCGTTTTAAATCTTTAGTTCCGCCGGCGTATCGACCGTCTACGGGTGAAATTGCATACAGAGGGCTGGCATCCATACTGCAAAAATACAACGCAACTTGGGTTTTACCTTATTTTAATTCCATTTTAAGGAATCGGCCGGTATGACTTTCTGCGTGTTTTGACACCTGTTCCGGTGTGCCGTATACCAAAATTTCGCCACCGCCTGATCCGCCCTCAGGTCCAATGTCAACTACCCAATCCGCCACCTTTATTACGTCCATGTTATGTTCGATCACAACAATTGTGTTGCCTTTGTCGACCAAAATATTCAATACCCCAAGCAGCTGTTTGATATCGTTGAAGTGCAGTCCCGTTGTTGGCTCGTCCAAGATATAAAGGGTTTTGCCGGTGTCACGCTTACTCAATTCCGTAGAAAGTTTCACGCGCTGTGCTTCTCCGCCGCTGATGGTTGTGCTCGACTGACCTAGTGTTAGGTAGCCCAAGCCGACGTCTTGCATCGTTTTGACCTTGCGTTGAATCAAAGGGATGTGTTCGAAGAAATCCACGGCAGTATCAATCGACATCTCAAGGACATCATTGATGCTTTTTCCTTTGTATCGTACTTCTAGGGTTTCGCGATTGTAACGTTTGCCTTGACATTCATCGCAGAGGACTTCAACATCGGGAAGGAAGTTCATTTCGATGACCTTTTTTCCGCCGCCGCCGCAGGCTTCGCATCGACCTCCTTTGACATTAAAGCTGAATCGTCCTGGCTTATAGCCGCGAATTTTGGCTTCGGGGAGGTTTGTGAAAAGGTTCCGAATTTCTTGGAAAACACCCACATACGTAGCAGGATTGCTCCTTGGCGTACGTCCAATTGGACTCTGGTCGATGCGTATTACCTTGTCGATGTGCTCCAACCCATCAATGCTCTTAAAAGGCAAGGGTTTATAACTGGAAGCATAGACTTTATTGTGTGCCGCCGTGAAAAGGGTTTCGTTGATGAGACTAGATTTGCCGCTACCGCTGACGCCTGTAATTGCGACAAACAAGCCCAAGGGAATTTCCAAATCCACGTTTTTGAGGTTGTGGCCGGTGCATCCTTTTAATTTGAGTTTTTCTGCGGATGCTTTTCTTCTTTTTGATGGGACAGGGATGCTGTCTTCGCCGCGAAGATATTTACCGGTAATAGCATCGGACTGAATAAAATCTTTGACCTCGCCGCTGGCAACGATCTGTCCGCCATGTACGCCGGCATTTGGACCTATCTCCACCAACCAATCGCTGGCAAGCATCATGTCTTTGTCGTGCTCTACCACCAAAACCGTATTGCCCATATCGCGCAGATCCCTCAAACTCTGAATCAATCGCTCATTGTCGCGCTGATGCAGACCAATACTCGGCTCATCCAGAATATAAAGCACATTCATCAGTTTGCTTCCAATTTGGGTGGCCAGTCTGATGCGCTGCGCTTCTCCGCCCGATAATGTCCTTGCGGGGCTGTTTAATGTGAGGTATCCAAGGCCAACGCCGACCAAGAAATCGAGACGACTTTTGATTTCTTTGATTAGTTCGGTGGCAATGATGATTTGACGTTCCGTGAGTTTATTGTCTACCGCATGAAACCAATCTCTGAGCACATCGATGTTCATGGTGCTCAGCTGGGCGATATTTTTCTCCGCGATAATAAAGTGCAGGGATTCTTGCTTCAGCCTTTCGCCGTGACAGGTGTCGCATGGCTTTTGGTGCATGAATTCTTCTGCCCACTGACGCAGTTTATCGTCCTCGGATTCAAAATAATTCTCAGTGATGTAATGCACCACCCCTTTGTATTGAGATTCGTAGGATTTCTTTTGTCCTTGATGGTTCACGTGACTAACCATGATGGGTTCGTCGTAACCGTGTAGGATGCACTGAATTTGTTGATCGCTGAGTTTCGAAATCGGATCGGCCAGACTAAAATCTAACACTTTTCCAAGGGCTCGAAGCTGGCTGAATGTCCAATTTTCCCTCAGTTCTCCAATTGGTACGATCCCCCCGCGGTTGATAGATTTGCTGCGATCAGGGATAATGAAATCGATATTGACTTCGGCGGTTTCGCCCATTCCTTCGCAGGTTGGACAAGCGCCGTAGGGTGAATTGAATGAGAAGGAGTTGGGTTGGGGTTCATCGTAACTCAGGCCACTGATGGGATCCATCAAGAAACGCGAAAAATGCACTAGCTGATCGTCGGCATCCAGAACCATCATGTTTCCACTGCCCATTTTCATGGCAATTTTCACGCTTTCTGTAAGTCGACCCGTAGAACCACTTTGCACTTGTAAGCGATCGATCACCACTTCGATATCGTGGATTTTGTATCGATCTACCTGCATGCTACCGGTAATGTCGGTGATTTTCCCATCCACCCGAACCTTGTTGTAGCCCTTCTTTTTGATTTGCTCAAATAGGTCGCGGTAATTGCCCTTACGTCCTTTGACTACGGGGGCAAGGATGGCAACTTTTTGGGTATCGAACTTTTGAACCATGGCATCCATGATTTGCTGTTCGGTAAGTTTCACCATTTTTTCACCGCTGATATAACTCACGGCTTCTCCGGCACGAGCATATAGCAGACGAAGGAAATCATAGACTTCTGTTACTGTGCCAACGGTACTTCTGGGGTTTTTGCTGACGGTCTTTTGTTCGATGCTGATTACGGGGCTGAGGCCTCGCACTTTATCGACATCGGGGCGCTTCATATCGCCGATAAACTGACGGGCATAGGCGCTAAAACTTTCTAGGTAACGTCGTTGACCTTCCGCGAATAGGGTATCGAAAGCGAGCGAACTTTTTCCTGACCCTGAGAGACCCGTAAAAACGACGAGTTTATTTCTTGGGATGGTAAGATCGATGGATTTTAGATTGTGTTCCCGAGCGCCCAAAATTTCGATGCTAGGTTGATTGGCATCGGGCTGGTGAATGTGCTCAGAAACATTGTTTTTCATGGATTTGCAAAGGTACAAAACAATGCATCGGAAAGAAAGATTTATTCAGAAAATTCCTAGGGTAAACGCGGGTTGATTACCAACTTCCGCCAGCGCCACCGCCATTGAATCCGCCGCCGCCACCAAAACCGCCCCAATCGCTAGATCCACCGCCACCGAATCCACTTCCGCCGCCACCGCCGCCACCAAAGCCACCCATGAATAATAGGGGCCATGCGCCTACGCCGGAATTGTATCGTCCATTTCTGCGATAGCCGCCGCCACCGCCTCCGCGCGACATAATGATTAGCAATACAATGGCAACCACGATACTCAACCAACCGCGGGTACCACTTTTACGTTTTCTTGTCGCTTTGCCCTTGAATTTACCCATCAAGGCTTGCTCAAATGCCTGCGTCGTTTGGGCTATGGCATTAAAATAATCTTGGTTTCTCAGGTTGGGTACAAGGAAATCGTTTTCGATCTGACCTAAGCGACTTGCCCCGAGTTTGTCCTGCATTTGATCTGCGGTAACGGTAAAGAATTTTCTATCGTTTATCGCAATGTAGAGCAGGATACCATTGTTTTTATTCTTCTGACCAACGCCCCAACCTCTGGCAAGGAACATCGCACGATCTATCGCGGCAAGGCCGTTTGCACTGGGCTCAAGCACTACTGCAATTTGCGATGATGTTGAATCTTCGTAGGCAAAAAGTATCTCGTCAAG
>CANHXF010000193.1 GCA_947464515.1 Flavobacteriales bacterium | reverse complement strand
GGTTGGATCGAATACATCTTCTAGTGGTAATGCAGGGCAGAAGAAAATCTCATCGTTTCCGCCAAACAAAAGGGCACCATGTTCCCCTTTTTTAATGATTAAGGTATTAGGACCCATGGCACGAATCACACGTGCGGCCTTTACCAAACTGTATTCACCGCTCAATTGGCGCGCTTCTTCATCGTTAATGGTTAGTACATCTACTTTCTTAAGAACGGCCTTTAGATCATCCAAAGCGATATCCATCCAGAAGTTCATGGTATCCAACACAACCAATTTGGGCTTATGGGTTAATCGCTCTAAGGTGGTCATTTGAACTTGCGGACTCAAATTTCCCAGCATCACATAATCGGGTTGTTGCCAAGTTTGAGGAATTATGGGATCAAAATCACCCAAAACATTGAGTTCTGTAACCAGGGTATCACGTGAATTCATGTCCATATGATACTTTCCATGCCAGAAAAACGACTTTTCTCCGGCTTTCACTTGCAAGCCTTCGGTATCCACACCACGACGATTTAGGTCGTCCACGAAGTCAAAATCAAAGTCCTCACCTACCACAGCAACCAGTCCTACATTATCATGCAAAAGAGTTGTAGCCAATGAGATATAAGAGGCTGCTCCGCCTACAATTTTACCAGTACTACCAAAGGGAGTGTCGATTGCGTCGAACGCTACAGATCCAATAACAAGAAGGCTCATAAAGATATTTTAAAAAATTTCCACAAAGGTATTGAATTGAAAGTGGTTTCGTACTATTTTTGCATTCCGATTGAGACAAGGCCAGGCATGAAAATGACAACCTTGTTAAGATATAAACTCCTTGATAGCTCAGCTGGTTAGAGCAATTGACTGTTAATCAATAGGTCGCTGGTTCGAGTCCAGCTCAGGGAGCCAAAGTGGGAAAGAGGTCAAAATTGACCTCTTTTTCTTTTTCCACCCCTTGTAAACCCTTACCAATATTGAGAAGTAGAGCGAATGGCTCTGAGATTGGGGTGGTTGCATTAAAATTCCTAAGAATTCAATGTAACAAATCCTCTTTTTTTGCGTCTAAAGTTAAAAAAATTATAATGAAACCAATTTCACTGAGGATTACAGGAATTTTTCTAATGATGTTATTTGTAAATGCAGGATTCTCTCAATCCAATAACTACGATAGTATTTCATTTGATGGCCGATGGCGAACACATATGATTCATTTACCGACAGGTTATACTTCCAACAAAAAATATCCCCTTGTTTTGGCTTTTCATGGAGGAGGTCCCTACGGCTATTTATCCATTCAAAGCCAGTCAAGACTTTCATCAAAAGCAGATTCGGCAGGTTTTGTCGTAGTTTATCCAGAAGGAGTGAAAGTTCTAGGGAATCGAACTTGGAATGCAGGTGGATGTTGTGCCCCTTCAACCACATTGAAAGTAAATGACGTCGGATATGTAAATGCATTATTGAACTACCTCTTCAAAGGGAATTCAATTGATACTACCAGAGTCTACGCTACAGGATTTTCCAATGGTGCACTTTTGTGCTATAGACTTGCGAATGAATTGACAAGTCGTTTTGCCGCAATCGCACCCGTTGCCGGTGATTTATTGAATTATCCATGGAATCCGTCACGAGCAATTCCTATTATCAGTTTTCATTCATATCAAGACCAAAATATCAAATACTTTGGGGGTATTACTACAGGCACTACAGGTACATACTTCCCACCTCAGGATAGCATGTTCAATATTATCAGCAAGAATTATTCATGTGTAAATTTTAAAGACACCCTATTTCACAACACCAGTAAATATGACCATTTCAAATATTCTAATTGCAGCTGCAATGCTGTGATAGAACAATATGTGAGCTTTGATGGTGAACACTCATGGCCCGGCGGATTATCTACAGGTTCGATAACTGTAAGTAAACAATTTAGTGCAACGTATTTAATGTGGCAGTTTTTTCAAAATTTCACAATAACGTGCAATACTGCAAAAAACATCAATTTTAATCATTTACGCTTCAGTATTTACCCGAACCCATTTGATTCTAAAATCAATTTACAAAACGCAAATGGAAATGAATATTATATATTGATGGATTGTTTAGGAAAACCAATATGGCAAGGGGAAAATATTGACAAACAGGACTTCTCATTTCTGCCAAATGGATTTTATTTATTGAACATCAACAACTCAATCATCAAGTTAATTAAAGACTAAAAAACTATTTTTCATGATGGATACCTCTTTAAAAGATTGGTGGATTCAACAATTGACAATTAATGTCTAATTACCTATGTCTACTATTATCAACACTAGCCAAAAAGAACTATCTATTTGATTTATATACAATTACATAATCAACCATCGGTAAATGGTTGTATTTTTGGTCAATTAGGGGAGCCCAACTAGACAAGGCGACAGAAATGTCGCCTTTTTTTATGCTCAAACCTTGTTCCACTTAACCCCAGATCAGAGCCCTTTATTGTGAATTGTTTTTTTATTAATTTTGTAAATAATCTAGTTAACGGCCATTGTGCCGAATCTCATATCAGAAGATTAACGATATTAAAATGAAGAAAGAAAAAATAATATTTGGGACAGCGACAACAATAATCGCATTGTTTGAAGGAGTAATGCCTGCATTGACTTCACAAACAGAGTTGGCAAAAGAAGGTATTAGACATTTGGGTTATCCAGAATATTTTGGAAATGCTTTGGTTATCTTTAAGGTATTGGGCGTTTTAGCTTTGGTTATCCCTCAAGTTCCAAAACGGATAAAAGAATGGGCTTATGCTGGATTTGCTTTTGACTTTATTTTTGCAGCAATTAGTCATGGAGCAGTTGACGGAGTAAATGGACAAACATTTTTCCCTTTGGTCGTATTTGGGATTCTAGCGGTATCATACATTTATTATCACAAACTCAACTCTAACAATAATTAGGTATTGTGTCATTTCAAGCATACATAGACAACATCAAAGCCAAGATAGGTAGTATAGAGTCGCATAGCACATTATTCCTCGAAAGCCTCAATGCATTCATCAACTCGATACAAACAAATCTCAAACTAAATCACTTCACAATCCAACCCCAAAATCGCTTGTGCAACAGGGGAATAAAATAGCCCATCAAAGGAACCAAAATCACAGTAAACACCAACGTCTTGCCCAATTGTGGGAAGTCTTTCACCAATGGAAACACCACCGCAAACATGATATTGATCACCGGGTAAACAAACAACCAACTCACAAACATCAACTTCCATTTCTTGGGAGCCGGCGGCATCGCTGCGGGCTTGGACATTCCATTTTCCAAAGTATTCTTATTTAACTGATCAGTATTTTCGTTACTCATGCCGCGAAATTAGGTAAAAAAACACCCTATACAATTTAGATTCAACAACCAACGTTTACCAATGAAACAATGAAATATCGAAAAATTGGCCTCTTATTGTTTGTCACAGGAACATTATCAATTTGCACATATCTGTTGCTTGCGCGAAACACCAAAATTCTGCCGAGTATGGCATTAACAAATCCAATTACTCGCTCCATTGGCGACAAAGTAGATAGCTTCAACAACGTTTATGTATATTACAATGGTAGTATTGGCCACGTATTAGAACGAAACATCAGCAAAGACGGATACAACCTTGGGCTAAAATTTCAGTGTGTAGAATTTGTAAAACGCTACTACTATCAATACTATAATCACAAAATGCCCGATAGTTACGGCCATGCAAAAGACTTTTTCAATAAGCACCTGAACGATGGCGCCTTAAACAAAGGCAGAAATCTTCGGCAATTTTCCAACCCCTCCCTAACCAAACCAAAGATTGGCGACATCATAGTTTTTGACGGGCATGCATTTAACCCCTATGGACATGTGGCAATTATTTCGGCTGTTTCAAACGAAAATATCGAAATTATTCAGCAGAACCCCGGTCCCACCGCTCCGTCCCGTGAACTATTGAGCCTCACCAAAATCGGCAACCAATACGAAATCGAAGACGGTTTGGGCTGGCTTGGTAAACGATAACAGCGAAAGACAAGAATAGAATCCGACGGTGATATTTTTTTACTCTTGCGTTCAATTTTGAATGGAATATTAATGGAATCCGGTTCAACCATGCGATTCTACAGAATTCAATTTTGCCCCTATCCTATTTTATTGGAAAAAGAACTTGCGCTAGATCTCATGAAAAATCATAACATTCTAATTTTCCATGAGAATTGGAGTTTCCCAACTAGCTATCCAGATTTCATTGATTAATAACTTTAAAAAAACATCAATACAAGAAACCATCTTAACCGCTTACTTTAAAAAAATCTGTAAAATTGTTAAAACTGCTTCATCAACGGAAAATACTCCACCGATTGCACAAATTGAAACAGTGGCAAT
>CANHXF010000192.1 GCA_947464515.1 Flavobacteriales bacterium | reverse complement strand
TGGTTAGCGGCATACGTCCAACCGGGAAATTGCATTTGGGCAACTATTTTGGCGCATTTAAGAATTTTCTGAGGTTACAAGAGCAGTTTGACTCCTATTTTTTCATTGCGGATTATCACAGTTTAACCACCCATCCAACACCGGGAGATTTAAGCGCTTCGGTAAAGCGGGTTTTGGCAGAGTACATCGCCTTGGGCCTAGATCCAGAGCAATGTACGATTTACTTTCAAAGTGATTTGCCAGAGACTGCGGAGTTGTATTTGTTCTTGAATATGAATGCCTATTTGGGAGAGTTGGAGCGCGTGACGTCTTTCAAAGAAAAGGCAAGAACGCAACCCGACAATATCAACGCTGGTCTATTAACCTACCCAGTATTGATGGCTGCGGATATTCTGCTGCATCGCGGGATAAAAGTCCCTGTAGGCAAGGACCAAGAGCAGCATTTAGAAATGGCACGCACCTTCGCAAATCGTTTCAATAGACTCTACAACAACGAATATTTCCCGGAGCCGCAAGCATTTAGTTTTGAACAGAATTTGGTCAAAGTACCCGGCCTAACAGGAACTGGAAAAATGAGTAAGAGCGCCGGGGAGGCCGACACAATCTACCTCGACGAGGAGGCATCTGTATTGAATAGGAAAATCATGCGCGCCGTGAGTGACAGCGGACCTTCAGAACCCGGAGCACCCAAGTCCGTACCGGTTCAAAACCTCTTCGATTTAATGGGTTTGGTGAGCGCAGCGGATACCATTCAATTTTTTGAAGACAGTCATACCGCTGGCAATATCCGATACGGTGATTTCAAAAAGCAATTGGCTGCCGATATGGAGATTTTCATCGCACCGCTCAGGGAGAAAATCCAAGCGACATTGGGGAATGAAAAGCGCCTCAACGATATCGCTAAGTTTGGTGCAGAAAAAGCCCGCGTCTCCGCCCAAAAAACCATCAGAGAAGTCAGAGAAATTATCGGATTTAGCAATCGTTAATCGTCATAATCCAAGTAAATACTTCAATTTCCAAACCCTTTATACTAAATTGCACCCATGCTAAACGTCTCTTTGGTTATCCCGCTGTTTAACGAAGCAGAATCGCTGCCCGAATTGCACGCTTGGATCGTTCGCGTCTGTAAGCAAGAGAATTTAACATACGAAATCCTTTTACTGGATGATGGCAGCAACGACGGGTCTTGGGATATCATCCAAAACTTGCACAGTCAAGACGCCAATGTTCGCGGATTTCGTTTCAGAACCAACTACGGCAAAAGTGCAGCATTGAATGTGGGTTTTGCCGAAGCCAAAGGCGAAGTCGTAATCACGATGGATGCCGATTTGCAAGATTCGCCTGACGAAATTCCTGGCTTGATCGAAATGATCAAAACCGAAGGGTATGATGTGGTTAGTGGCTGGAAAAAGAAGCGATACGACCCTCTAAGTAAGACGATCCCGACAAAATTATTCAATTGGGCTACCCGTAAAATAAGCGACCTTGAACTTCATGATTTCAATTGTGGACTCAAAGCATACCGTCACGAAGTCGTTAAGAACATAGAGGTTTATGGCGAGATGCATCGCTACATCCCTGTGATTGCCAAATGGGCCGGATTCCCTAAAGTGGGCGAAAAAGTGGTCGTTCACCAGGCACGTAAATACGGAAGCACCAAATTTGGCATGAACCGATTTGTCAATGGCTTTTTAGATCTCATGAGCTTGTTCTTTATGAGCAAATTTGGCAAAAAACCCATGCACTTTTTCGGCCTGCTCGGCGTCCTAAATTTCCTTGTCGGCTTGGCAATGGCATGCTGGATTTTGATAGACAAATTGATTTACGTCATTCAAGACAAACGCGCACCGCTGGTAACCGATAGCCCTATATTTTACATAGGATTGGTTGCCATGATTATAGGAACACAACTCTTTTTGGCCGGATTTATCGGAGAACTGGTAAGTCGTTCCAATCCTGAGCGCAACCATTACAACATCAAAGAAACCACCGACTAATGCAGTTCGAGGGCAAACACATTGTCATCGTAGGACCAGCCCACCCTCTTCGCGGCGGATTGGCCACATACAATGAGCGTTTGGCCAGGGAGTTGATGCAAAATAATCAAGTCACACTGCTTACGTTTTCCTTGCAATACCCCAACTTTTTATTTCCAGGGCAATCTCAGTTCAGCGACGACCCCAAACCGGAGGATTTAACGATTGATATTGCTCTAAATTCTGTAAATCCGCTCAATTGGATCTCGGTAGGACACAAATACAAAAAAATGAAGCCAGACATTATCATTTTCCGATACTGGATGCCCTTTTTTGGACCTTGTTTTGGCACATTTGCTCGCATCGTAAAAAGTAATCACCACACACAGGTCATTGCAATAACCGATAACATCATTCCCCACGAAAAGCGCTTTTTCGACACCCCTTTTTCCAAGTATTTTTTGCCTGTTTTGGATGGTGCGGTTGCCATGAGTCGAAAGGTATTGAAGGATTTACAAGATTTCCCACTGAGCAAATCAGTTAAGAAAACAGGATATCATGCGCATCCGCTATACGACAATTTTGGTGGAGCAGTCTCTAAGTCTGACGCTTGCGCATCATTAGGGTTAGATGCAAACAAAAGGTATGTCTTATTCTTTGGATTCATCCGCAACTACAAGGGATTAGACTTATTGCTAGAGGCGATGGCTCTATTACCCGAATCGTTGAAGGATGTCAATTTGTTAATCGCCGGCGAATACTACGAAGACAGTGCTCCTTACGATAAAATCATCGCAGAGAAGCAATTAGAAAACAGGATTGAGTTACACACCAAATTCATTCCAAACGACGATGTAAGATTATACTTTTCAGCAGCGGATATTGTCGCTCAGCCCTATCGCAACGCCACTCAAAGCGGGGTTTCTCAGATAGCGTATCATTTTGGCACGCCAATGATCATTACGAACGTGGGCGGGCTATCGGAATTGGTTCCTCATGGCGAAGCGGGATGGGTTTGCGAGCCTACGGCAGAATCTTTGGCAGACGCTATTGTCTCGATGTATGAAGCGGGACGAATTGAGCACGTTAGAACATCGCTCAAGGAACTCAAGAAGCAATTCAGCTGGCCCTCGATGGTGAAGGCTTTGGAAGAGGTCACGAGTTGATTCAAACACAACAGCCATAAAATTGTGGAACGCCTGTGAACAACTTCACGGGCATTTTTCATTTAACTAACTATTGGATAACACATTGGTAACAATGCAAACTAAGATTGCATAAAAATATAACAAACCAACAACATGCTCAACACTACAATCGTAAATGGAACCGAAGTCATGGAAATTTTCGGATTTGCCTTTATCGGAGGAAATTGGATCGCTCTTAAATAATTACGGGCCCCATTCACTATCTTTGCACCCTCCTAGAGAGGTGTCCGAGTGGTCGAAGGAGCACGCCTGGAAAGTGTGTAAACGCCAAAAGCGTTTCGAGGGTTCGAATCCCTTCCTCTCTGCAACAAACCCTGTTTTTACCCCTTTTTACCCCGAATTCTAGCGAATTTGGGGTTTTTTATGCCTTTTTGGGCCTAAAATCCACTTATTTGCCCCTAAGCTAGGTGCGTTATTCGGTGGACTTTTGGAAGGTAGCTCTCAAGTCCACCAGAAACGCTGCAAACTGTTGATAATTAAACAATTACTCGAAAAAAACTTCTTGGAAAACGCACTAAAAAAACGTAATTTCATGAAAGATTTTTCACCCCAAATGACACCCAGTTTAGGCATCCTTTTTTTTGCCAAAAAAACCAAATCCTTACTAAATGGCCAAATCCCTGTCTATCTGCGGATTACAGTAAATGGCGAACGAGTAGAAGTTGCTACCAAGAGAACTATCCCTACGGACAAATGGATACCTAAACAACAGCGATATCGAGGAAATTCTGAAGAGGCAAGATTGTTCAATACGTTCATTGATTCTTTGCGCAATCAAGTGTTTCGCATTTACAGGGATCTGTGCGATAGCAAATCGCTTATGTCTGCCTTAGCCATAAAAAACGAACTCCAAGGCACCACAGCCAATGCCATGACCTTAAGGGGGCTTTTCACCTATTACATGAATCAAAAACGAAGTTTGCAGGAGATCCAATTTGCATTGGGCACCATCAAACGCTATGAGACATTAGAAACGCACACGTTTGAATTCTTGAAGGCCAGTAAAAAACTGAACGATATTACCCTGAGCGATATCAATTACCGTTTCATTACCGACTTCGAGTACTTCCTGCGAGTAACCAAGAAAAACTGCAACAACACCGCCATCAAATACATTCAGAACTTTCGATCAGTCATTCTTACAGCAGTGAGAAATGAATGGATTCCAAAAGACCCATTCACAAATTACAAATTCCGGCTACAAGAGGTAGAGCGAGAAGCGCTATCAATGTGG
>CANHXF010000191.1 GCA_947464515.1 Flavobacteriales bacterium | reverse complement strand
GGAAAGAATCCGAATATCATTTTTGCCGATGCCGATATGGACAAGGCGATTAAGACAACGGTGAATAGTTCGTTCATGAATCAGGGTGAGATTTGTTTGTGTGGTAGTCGGGTTTTTGTGGAGCGCAGCGCCTATGAAAGCGTGAAATCGGCTTTGGTTGCTGAGGTTTTAAAGATGAAGGTGGGCGATCCATTGCATGCGGAAACGCGCGTGGGAGCCATCGTATCGAAACCCCATTTTGAAAAGGTTTTGGGATATATCGAATTGGCGAAAAGTGAGGGGGCTACTGTTTTGTGTGGGGGTGGAGCCTTGCAGCCAGAGGGTTTTGAGGGTGGATATTATATCGCTCCAACCATTTTGGAAGGTTTGTCGTTTGATGCGCGATGCAATATGGAAGAGATTTTTGGCCCGGTGATTACGATCACTCCATTTGATACGGTGGAAGAGGTTTTGATGATGGCGAATGCCACGGAATATGGGTTGGCGGCAACGGTTTGGACGCAGCATCTTACGCGTGCTCATCAGGTGGCGGCTCAGTTGCAGATGGGTATCGTATGGATCAATTGCTGGTTGTTGAGAGACTTGCGGACGCCTTTTGGTGGGGTGAAAAGTAGCGGTGTGGGCAGAGAAGGCGGATTGGAAGCGATGCGATTCTTTACCGAGGTGAAGAACGTTTGCGTGTCGTTGTAGTGCGTATCTTTGTAAAATGTTTGACAACAGCGATCGTACAGAGATTGGTGCTATGGGTGAATTTGGACTCATTCAGCATCTTTCACAGCATTTTGAGGTAAAAAACTCTAAGACTTTTAAAGGGATTGGCGATGATTGTGCCGTAATCGATTGCGGGGATCATTTTGGTTTGCTGACCACCGATTTGTTGTTGGAAGGCGTGCATTTTGATTTGAGTTTTCATCCATTAAAGCATTTGGGTTACAAGGCGATTTCTGTTGCCGTTAGCGATATCTATGCGATGAATGGCATGGCCGATCAGGTGGTGGTGGGATTGGGATTGAGTAATCGGTTTTCGTTGGAAGCAGTGGAGGAGTTATATGCCGGAATGCAAATCGCTTGCGAGCATTTTGGGGTTGATTTGGTTGGGGGCGATACAACTACGTCTCAAAGCGGATTGGTGATTTCTATGTCGGCCTACGGCCGCGTGGCAAAAGATAAAATCGTTTATCGCGGCGGCGCCCAAGTGGGTGATTTGTTGGTGGTGAGCGGCGATTTGGGTGGCGCTTATATGGGCTTGCAAATTTTGGAAAGAGAGAAACGCGTGTTCTTGGAGGTGCCAACGATGCAGCCGGATTTGGAGCAGTACGATTATATCGTGGGCCGACAGCTGAAAGCGGAGGCCCGCAAAGACGTAATTGAATTATTGAAGATTTTGGATGTCAAGCCCACAAGCATGATTGATGTGAGCGATGGCGTAGCTTCTGAATTGCATCATATGGGCAAGGCCAGCGGTTGCGGGTTCCACGTGTATGAAGAGAAGCTGCCGATTGATCCGCAGACAATAGATACCGCATTGACGTTTGATTTGAATCCAAGTATTGTGGCTTTGAATGGTGGCGAGGATTATGAATTGCTATTTACAGTGGGTCAAGAGGATTACGAAAAAATCAAAACGATGCCCGATTTTACTGTGATTGGCTATGCTACCGATGTGACTTCTAAGAATATGTTGCGTACAAAATCCGACAATCAATTCGAGATCAAGGCCCAAGGTTGGCCAGATTCGCAAAAAGATTAATTTCTTTGGCGTTTTTCGCCACGGGATTTCGTTTCTGAGGTCGTATTTTTGCATTTATGTTTCGTTCGCATACTTGTGGTGAATTGCGTATTTCGCACGTTGGTAATACGGTTACCCTATCTGGTTGGGTAGCTAAAATCCGTTTGATGGGTTCTATGGCCTTCGTTGATTTGCGAGATCGCTATGGCATCACTCAGTTGTCGTTCAACGAGGCTTACAGCGCTGAAATGCTGGCAAAAGCCGGTGAATTGGGTCGCGAATATGTGATTCAAGTCAAAGGTCTAGTTGCCGAGCGGGAGTCAAAAAATAAGTTGATGCCCACCGGTGAGATTGAAATCGTAGTTGCCGAATTAACCGTCTTAAATCAAGCCAAAACACCTCCGTTTACCATTGAGAATGAAACCGATGGCGGTGATGATATTCGAATGCAATACCGTTATTTGGATTTGCGTAGGGATGTGGTTCGGGCGAATTTGGAGATGCGACATCATTTGGCGCAGAAGATTCGCAATTATTTGAGCAATGATCAGTTCTTGGAAGTTGAAACACCCGTCCTTATCAAAAGCACACCCGAAGGAGCACGAGATTTTGTGGTTCCATCGCGTTTGAATCCAGGTCAGTGGTATGCATTGCCGCAGAGTCCTCAGACTTTTAAGCAGTTGCTGATGGTGAGCGGATTTGATAAGTATTTTCAGATTGTAAAGTGTTTTAGGGATGAGGATTTGCGTGCGGACCGACAGCCAGAGTTTACACAAATCGACTGTGAAATGAGTTTTGTGGAGCGCGAGGATATTTTAAGCACGTTTGAAGGTTTGGCCAAGCATTTGTTTGCCGAGGTAAAAGGGGTGCATTTTGAAGCTTTTCCGCGTATGACTTATGCCGATGCGATGCGTTTGTATGGTTGCGATAAGCCCGATATCCGATTTGATATGCAGTTCGTGGAGTTGAAATCCCCCGAGACTGACGTGGATTTGGTGAGCGGAAAAGACTTTGTAGTGTTTGATTCAGTGGATTCAGTGATCGGCATTTGTGCCAAAGGCGCGGGATCGTATACCCGGAAACAGTTGGATGGTCTTACAGATTTTGTAAAACGACCACAGATTGGAGCCAAAGGATTGGTTTATTGCAGAATTGAAGCCGATGGCTCTGCCAAGAGTTCTGTCGACAAATTTTATGATGCTGAAGCATTGTCGGCCTGGAAAGATGCCTTCGGCGCCGAACCCGGTGATTTGATTTTGTTGCTGGCTGGTGAAATGAATAAAACCCGTAAGCAATTGAATGAGTTGCGTTTATTGATGGGCAGCGAATTGGGTTTGAGAGATCCGTTTAATTATAAGCCACTTTGGGTGTTGGATTTTCCTTTGTTGGAGCACGACGAGGAAAGTGGACGTTGGCATGCAATGCACCACCCATTTACAAGTCCTTTGCCAGAGGATGTTGATTTGATGCATTCAGATCCAGGCGCGGTAAGGGCCAATGCGTATGATATGGTAATCAATGGGGTAGAAGTGGGCGGTGGTTCAATCCGGATTTTTGATCGTGGATTGCAGTCGCGCATGTTTGATTTACTCGGTTTTACCAAAGAAGAAGCCCAATCACAGTTTGGATTTTTGATGAATGCCTTTGAATATGGGGCACCTCCACACGGTGGAATTGCATTGGGATTTGATAGATTGTGTAGTTTGTTTGGTGGTTCAGAGAGTATCCGTGATTACATCGCATTCCCTAAGAATAATAGCGGAAGAGATGTGATGATCGATGCACCGAGTGAGATTGACGCAAAGCAGCGCAAAGAGTTGGGGCTTTAATTCCCCAGGACTGATTTTTTGCGGATGGAGTTAGGATTTAATTAACTGAAACGAAATTAACCGGAGATGGAATTGGAATCTTAATTCTCCAGGATCGACATAACATGTGGGCCAAAGATGTACAGCCCTACGATAATTGCTATTATACTAGCGGCGAGTGTTGCGCCAGCGGCCATATCTTTTGCGCGGCCAATCATGGGATGTTGATCGGGGTGAAGCACATCAATGGTAGTTTCTAGGGCGGTGTTGAGGCCTTCGGAAACAAAAATTAACCCCATCGCACACCAAAGAATAGCCCATTCAAAGCGATTGAGGTGTTCTCCAAAAAATGGTAAGCTATAACCGGTAATTACGACGAGAATTGACATGATTCCCATGATTCGGAAATTGCGTTCAGTTCTAAGCAGGGTAATAAGCCCGTTTAATGCGAAACGCATCGACTGGTGGAACTTAGGCATGCCGATTCGTTAGATCAGGATCAGTTGGGAAAAGGATTTAGAAGGTATTGATTTTGATTCGCTTCTCAATTTCTTCCACGTCGTGACGGAATTTTTTGTCGGTTTCGATCAAATCGTTCACTGTCTGACAAGCGTGAATCACCGTTGAGTGGTCGCGGCCGCCAAAGAAAATCCCGATGTTCTTCAAAGATGCTTTCGTAAGATCTTTGGTGAAGTACATGGCAATCTGACGGGCTTGCACGATCTCGCGCTTACGCGTTTTCGATTTCACAGCCTCCACAGGGATATTGTAGAAGTCGCAAACCAACTTTTGGATATAATCGATGCTGATTTCGCGGGTTGAGTTCTTTACGAAATTCTTCACGATTTGCTTGGCAAGATTCAAATCCAATTGCTTGCGGGTAAGACTTGCTTGGGC
>CANHXF010000190.1 GCA_947464515.1 Flavobacteriales bacterium | reverse complement strand
TCAAATCCAATGTTGTGACGTGTTTTTTCGTACTCTTCGCCAATGTTTCCCAACCCTATGATTAAATATTTCATGGTTTCTCTCTGATTATTTTTGGGCGATAACCCTCGTTTGATTGCTCAAAACTGTTGCGCGTCGTGCCGGAATAATCGCACTAAAGGCTCCAAGTGCGATATTTAGAATCAAAATTAACACTATATCCCCGGAACGCAACTCAACCGGGTACGACATATTAAATGTTCCCTGCGTTTGAATAATCCCTGTTTTTTGCTGAACAACAACCAACAACACGCCCAATCCAATTCCTATCAAACTGCCACAAATACTAACCCAAACCCCCTCCCAAAACACAATCCATCCCACCATCGATTCTTGCATACCCAAATTTCGAAACAAAATAAAATCATTCCGCTTGTCCAATACCATCAACGTGAGGGCTCCCACCAAATTGAAGGAAATTAGCATCAAAACAAACGTCAGTATCGCAAACGAAATCCACTTTTCCGTATTAAACATTTTATACATTATCGGGTGCTGCTGCTGCTGATTGAAAACCGCAAGCTTGCTACCAACCAAACCTTGAAGTTGCTTCTGCAAATCCAACATTTTACCATTTCGCCCCCTTGTTCCCGACTTAACCCTAACCTCCAACGCCGTCGCCTCTTTCGTGGGGTCCAAATCGTAAAGGTAACCCGCGTCCTTGGCCGAAATAAAAACCGTATGGTCGTTCTCTTCTTCCGGCAACTGAACAATGGCCGACGGAATAAAGATTTGCGTTTTTAATGCATCCGCACTGTGAATGCCCGACGCTTTGTCCACCACCAACAATGATATCGGCTCGTCTATTTTTCCTACCCCCAGCCGATATACCAGGCCCTCCGACAAAATCGCCATCGACGAAACACCGCCCAAAGAATCGCGTTGTGCATCGTATAACATCGGTTTTCCCGCGGTAATCAAAGAATCCATTTGAATGCGCTTAAAAAAATACTCGTCAACCCCAACCACCTTACAAACCGTTTGCTGGTCGCCGTATTGCAAAATCGACTTCCCCTCTAACGTTCTCGAAACCAACTCAATACCAGGCGTATTTCTCATTTTTAAGAGTGTTTGATCTGAAACCTCTATCGACTTTCCCTTGACCGCCGTGATTTTAAAATCAGGATCCGACTTTTGATACGATGAAAAAATGGACGACTCAAAGCCATTCAACGCGCTCATCAAAACCACCAAAGCCAAAGCGCCTACAGAGTAACCCAACAAGGAGATACCCGTAATTATGTTGACAACGGTTGGGTTGGATTTGGAGAAAAAATATCTACGCGATATGTGAAACGATAGTTTGATGCTATTGCTTGATTTTATTCACAACAAATATCCATCAAAAATCTATTCGTTGTCGGTTTTGGGTGTATTCAACGTTTTAAGCAACTCTTCCATTTTGGTTACATAATCCAATGTATCGTCCTCATAGAAGTGTACCTCTGGCATTTTCTTCACACTGTTACGCAATCGCTGCGCCAACGCATGTCGGATTTCTTTGTTACACGCATCCAACTGAGCCATAATCGCAGCCCTGTTTGGATTGTTATAAAGACTCAAATATACTTTTACGTGGCCCAAATCGGGGCTAACCAACACGTTGCTAATCGTAACAAAGGCACCACCAAGCCAATCGTTCTTTTTGATGTTGAACAATTCGCTCAAATCACGTTGAACCTGTTTTCCGAATTTCTCCTGTCTCAATCCCATATCGCAAAGATACAACCCATATCACATCAAAAGCGCGCGCAAGGCAAGCTCATACCCTCCGAGACCCAAACCCGAAATCATTCCCTTGGCCGAACCCGCCAACAAGTCGGTGTGGCGCTCCACCTCGCGGGAATAAATGTTGCTGATATGAACCAATACGACCGGTTTACTTATCGATTTTATCGCATCGGCGATGGCAATGCTGGTGTGTGAATATGCCGCCGCGTTTAGAACGATACCGGTGCAAGACTCCGATTGTCCTGCGGCCTGAATCATATTGACAATTTCGCCCTCAACGTTGCTTTGATTATAGCCAATTTCAACTCCGGTGTAACGAGCGCGCAGCCCAACCAAAAAATCCTCAAAAGTTTGATCTCCATATACGGCCGGCTCTCGTGTACCCAACAAATTTAGATTGGGTCCGTTGATGATTTCTATTTGCACCATAACACAAAGGTAGCACGGGAAAAGTTTTTCAACGACTTCACTTTTTATTCAAGATTTTTGCAAAAGAAACGATGAATAAACCTTTGGTCTTAATTACGGGGGCAACCGGCTTTTTGGGTTCACACCTCAGTTGCTTGCTATTGAAACAGGGCTATCGTGTTGTGGCGTTGAGAAGAAATCCCAACTCGGAGGGCCTTTTTAAACGGGTTCACGAATTCTATCAATTGCCCTCAAGCTTCCAACCCACGTGGATTACCGGCGATATTCTAAATGTGGATGATATCATCCCCGCCCTTGATGGTGTTTCCGTTGTATTTCATTGCGCCGCATTGGTTTCGTTTGCCAAAAAAGACAAACAACGACTCATGGAAAACAATGTGGTGGGAACCCGTAATATGGTGAACACTTGTTTAAAAACGGGTGTGAAACAGTTTGTTTATGCTAGCTCTGTTGCCGCTTTGGGACGGGCCACCGGCAACGATGATCCCATTACCGAAAACTCGGTTTGGGTAGAAAGCAAATACAATAGCCGCTATGCCATCAGCAAATACTTGGCAGAGCAAGAAGTTTGGCGAGGGCAGGAAGAAGGCCTTCAAATAACAATGGTAAACCCCGGCATTATTTTAGGTTTTGGCGATGGTAGTTCGGGGTCAAACGAAATCTATCATATGATTCAAAAAGGACAGCCCGTCTATCCCGTTGGAAGCAATGGTTTTGTAGGTGTAGAAGATGTTGCCAAAATGATGCTTTTTTTGTTCGAGAATAACCATTGGGGTAAGCGGTTTTTATGCGTTGCCGAAACAATTGAATACAAAAAATTATTCTTTCAACTGTGCGAAGCAATGGGGCAAAAACCACCTCGCATCGCCCTAGATGGTGGGGTGCTTTGGCTAGCGTATCGGTTAGCGCGTACTGCGGAATTTTTGAAAATCCCTTTTCCTATTCCCTCCGATAATATCATTACATCGTCCAAGATGAGCGTTTACCAAAGCATCAACCAACACCTTTTGGATGGATTTCAATACACACCCATTCGCGCCGTAAATTATTATGCACTTTTGGCACTTGGGCTTCTACATAAAGACTTAATCAATCAAAACAATTAATACCTTTGCAAACAATGAAATTTGGCGTTGTAATTTTTCCTGGATCAAACTGTGATAACGACCTAATTAAGGTTTTACAAACGTACACAACACAACCCGTGCTTAAACTCTGGCACAAGGACACCAACACGGAAGACTGTACACATATCTTTATTCCCGGTGGATTCTCCTATGGGGATTACCTCAGAAGTGGTGCCATCGCTAAGCTTTCTCCTATGATGCAAAGCGTTGCTCAACACGCCGCTAACGGAGGGTTTGTTTTGGGGATTTGTAACGGCTTTCAAATTTTGTGTGAAAGTGGTTTGTTGCCCGGAGCCCTGTTGCGAAACACCAACATGAAATTCAATTGCAAAAACGTTTTTCTTACTCCCGGAAATACAGATTTGGTCGCCACCCAAAACATCCAAGAAAACCAAGTTCTCTGTGTTCCTATCGCACATGGTGAAGGTCGTTTTTACTGCGATGCTGTGACTCTTAAATCTATCGAGGACAATGGTCAGGTGTTTTTTCGCTACTGCGACGAAAACGGGAACGTTACAAACGAATCCAACCCCAATGGATCAATAAACAATATTGCCGGTATCTGTAACGCGGGTAAAAACGTGTTTGGCATGATGCCCCACCCCGAACGCTGCGCAACAGACTACCTCTTAAACACGGACGGTAAGCTGGTGTTTGATAGCTTTATTCTAGGCGCTAGCGTAATTGCCTAATACGGCGTAACATTTCCGTCCGGCACGGCCACCTTTTCTTCCAAACCGGTTCCAACAATCTCTGCTTGGACACTTCACTACCTCTTCTGTTTATCGGATATTCCGAGCAATTGGTCTTTGTTTTCGTTTTTATTACAACATTTTGGGGGTCGTTCGCGTCTATGGTGTATTAGCACTTATCTAATCGGCAGACCATGAAGACAGCAACCAAACACCACGGCAAAGGATTACCAATTCGTAAGATTATTCCTAGACAACACACAGACCGTGGGGCTTCACAAAGTGCCGCCGGCGTTTAAATTTGAGTTTCTTTCAGCCGCTCCGCATTTTCCGCCACCTGAAGAGCATTTAATATTTCTTGAATATCCCCATTTACTATCGCCGATAAATTATAGAGTGTTAACCCAATGCGGTGG
>CANHXF010000189.1 GCA_947464515.1 Flavobacteriales bacterium | reverse complement strand
CAAAAGCGAAAAAACCATCCAAAAGCGCAATGGCATCAACCCCTTTTAAACCCCACAAATGCAGTAAAACTTCTGTATCCGTGCCCGACGTAGTCGTTAAGCCGAATTCCGATGCCAGCTCCAAATAATTATAAATCTCTCCATTAAAGGAAATCCAATATCTACCATCAGAACTTTGCATGGGCTGCTTCCCTTGGTCGCCCAATCCCAGAATCGACAAACGTCGATGCATGAGCATGGCGACGCGATTATCTGCCTCACCACCAAACACCTCCACCCCAAATCCGTCTGGTCCGCGATGCTTTAGGCCTTCCACCAAGGATTGACCAAAGGCCTTCATTTGAACTTCGGACTGACCGCCAAAATCAACCAAGCCCCCTATTCCACACATATATCGATCAAATTTCGGTACGACAAATCCAAAACTTCAGCCACTGCATTTTTGGCATATTTGCTCGCGGCATCTTCTGCGATTGCCATCCGATTCCATTGCTCATTTTCCAAATACGCCTTTTCCATCGCCAGTGTCAGTGCGGCTTCATCCATAGAATCGACCAACAAGCCGTTTTCAATAGTCACCATTTCCGGAATTCCTGCAACTGACGATGAAATCACTGGCAAACCACAGCAGAGTGCCTCAGAAATCACGCAAGGAGCATTTTCCATTTCCGAAAACAAAACGAAAGCATCTGCTTCTTGCATTTGAAAAGCGACATCCGATGCATTTCTTGGTCCAAAAAACGCCACGCTAGGTTGAAAAATATGGAGCAATCCCAATCCAAAAGCATAGGTTCTCGCCTGACTTAAGTATAGTTCATTGGCACCTCCAACCAATCGAAATTGCATTCTCCAAGTGGGGTGTTTTTGTTTGAGCGCGGCAAAGGCACGCAACATACCAAAGATGTTTTTTCGGGGTTCCAACGACGATACATGCAAAAAGGCAAATGGCAATGCAGGATCTTTATTGGGTTCCTTGAAGTGAAACACCGATGTATCCACCACATTTCGGAACAGTACAAAGGGTTTTGCCCCTCCGAGATAGGCATGCATACTGCGTTGCACGGCCAAACTCACCGGCGCTGCAACCGTTACCTTTTCCCAAAGCCTAAAAAAATCCCTCTTAAAAACCCATCCGCGTTTGCCAAACCCATCAAATACTACCTCATTAAATATGGCCCAATGCTCCGTATACCATAGCGGCACCGCACCCTTCCCCGCTTTTCTAAAATTCTTGTACAAATCGGGAATCAGCCTTGCCACCTTATCACCCGCGTGCACATGCACCCCCTCGGGAATCCCATGCGCTGCGGCGTACCGCCGCAGTGCCATCCCCGCAACAATCCTATAAATCCAATAATTTAATATCCTAAAAACCACGCCGCCCCATGGCAATTGACCCACCGCCTGCCATACCACCTCAACGCCAGAAACGCCAGCCGCGTCATCAACTCCAACAACTCCGTCACCCCCCATCACCGACATCGGCCTCGCATCCTTTCCCAATCGATACACCGGAAAATGAAACAAAACCAACCCAAATGAATCCTTCCTCCCCCTCTGATATTGCGCAAACGCCGCAGCATGTCGACCAATAAAATTGCCCGCACTTGCATCCAAACTACTTGGATACCAACCCGCTAACCACCATATCGATTTGGAACCGCCCACGTAACAAAAGTAAGCATCCCCAAGGTGCCCATCAAATTATTGGCAATTTTTACAAACCTTCCATTCTAACTTGAAAATTTCTCAAAAAAAATCTATCTTTGCACTTCAGTAAATGGCGGTTATAGCTCAGGTGGTTAGAGCACTAGCTTGTGGCGCTAGGGGTCGCCGGTTCGAGTCCGGTTAGTCGCCCTCCAAAAGAAAAAAGCAGCGAAATCGCTGCTTTTTTCTTTTTATCTTATCTCGAAATCACCCATTTGCAATTCCGATAACTGACTATCAAACAACAGATAGGCATTCAAAAATACCAATCCGCCGCCTTTATCAACCAATATACCTCAGCAACTCCGCGCGCGTTGCCGCGTCCAAGAACTTGCCGTGGAAACTGCTTGTCACTGTGCTGCTCGACGTATCCTTAATTCCCCGGCTAGCCACACACATGTGCTTGGCATCCATCACCACCGCAACATCGTCTGTACCCAAAACCTGCTTCAACTCCTGCGCAATTTGAACCGTCATACGCTCCTGAACCTGAGGACGGCGTGCATAATAATCCACAATGCGATTCAACTTACTCAAGCCAATCACCTTGCCACTGCTAAAGTAAGCTACGTGTGCAAATCCATAAATCGGCACAAAATGATGCTCACAAGTACTGTGAAATTGAATATTCTTCTCAACCAACATCTCCGAATACTTGTAACTGTTTTCGAAAAGCGTTGGCTCTGGCTTGTTTTTAGGATCTAGGCCTTTAAAATGCTCGTTGACATACATCTTGGCGACACGCAATGGCGTCCCCTGTAAACTCTCATCGGTCAAATCTAACCCCAACACATGCATAATCTCCTTGAAATGCTTGGCGATCAACTCGATTTTTAACGCATCATCCATCGCAAAGGCATCTTCCCTCAAGGGCGTCTCTTGCTTAATCGAAATGTGCGAATCGCCCATCTCTTCCCACTGCTTCAGCAGTTCGTTTGCTAACTTTTTATCCATTGAACTCTACAAAATTACGTGGTGTTTCGTACAATCTTACACCCAAATTCATTTCCTGGGGAACGCGAGCCCGCAATTTTTGCCAAATCACCCAAACGATATTTTCGGCCGTTGGATTCAAATCACGAAATTCCTCAGTATCCAAATTTAAGTTTTTGTGATCAAATCGCTCAATCACCTCTTCTTCGATGTACTGCTTAATCAGCTTCATATCAATTAAATAGCCCGTCACAGAATCCACTTCCCCCTCAACCCTAACCTCCAAATCGTAATTGTGGCCATGATAGTGCGCGTTGTTACACAATCCAAAAAATGCCTGATTCTCAGCATCCGTCCACGAAGGAACATGCAAACGATGGGCAGCATTAAAATGGGCGGTGCGGTAAACGGCGACTCTGTGTGACATCTTTTTTGATAGAAATAGTGATAGTAAAACCAAACAAAACGGAAATGGTTTGTTTCTATACAAAACTATGATGCAATTTACATTTATCACCCGCGTTGATGCCAATATCGACGAGGTTAGTCAAAAATTCAACAAAGAATTGCTCCTCAAACTCAACCCGCCATTCATTAAAATGAATTTATTGCGATACGATGGCCAACACACCGGCAATCAACTATCCTTCCAAATTGGTATCGGGCCCATGAAGCAACAATGGGATGGCATCATAACAGCTCACCGCTACACGAAAAAAGATTGGCTTTTCCGCGATGAAGGCCTCAAACTTCCGCATCCGCTAAAAACTTGGAAACACACCCATGCGCTCAAGTCCAATGGAAAACAGACGATGATCATCGACCGCCTAAAATTCGAAGGCTTAAATCCTTTCTTTACCGCGATGCTTTGCCTGCCGTTTATCTTGATGTTTTGGATGCGAAAACCGCTGTACAAAAAACATCTCGGCACCCGCCCCAAAAACATCATGTCCTACCGTTTTGCTTGAAAGTGTCGGACTCCACAATGAGTAACGTTTTATCGTCCAACAAACCCTCTTTATGCATCCAATACGCCAACCACAAACCGGAAGCGCCAGCGCCTTGAATGATATAATTGTACCTCTTTTTCAATCAGAATAAAGCATACAATAAACCACAACAAACATTTAATTGTTTGAATCACAGTGAATTATTATCCATTTTTGACCCAAAACCCGAATCCATCGAAGACCAAATCGTGTAAAAAATGTGCATCAAAACCCCAAAACTCTAATTTAAGAAGGCCTAACTTCGTGACCATGAAATTTTTCATCGATACCGCCAATTTGGCCCAAATCAAAGAAGCAAACGACCTCGGAATTCTTGACGGCGTAACAACAAACCCAAGCTTAATGGCAAAAGAAGGCATCTTCACCGAAGAAGCTGTTTTGAACCACTACAAAACCATTTGCGAAATGGTAGACGGTGATGTAAGCGCGGAAGTGATTAGCACAGATTTCGAAGGCATGATTGCCGAAGGTGAAAAATTGGCAGCACTCCACCCCAACATCGTCGTAAAAGTTCCGATGATCAAAGAAGGTATCAAAGCCATCAAGTATTTTTCAGATCGCGGAATTCGCACCAATTGCACTTTGATTTTCAGTGCAGGTCAAGCCATCTTGGCCGCGAAAGCCGGCGCAACTTACTTGTCGCCTTTCATCGGTCGTATCGACGATCAGAACTGGGAAGGCATAGACTTGATCAAACAGATTGCTGAAATCTACGCAGTTCAAGGCTACGACACTCAAATTTTGGCTGCTAGCGTTCGTACTTCTTTACATATTGTTCAATGTGCTACCCATGGCGCTGATGTTGTGACCTGTCCGCTAAGTGCAATTTTGGGATTATT
>CANHXF010000188.1 GCA_947464515.1 Flavobacteriales bacterium | reverse complement strand
TAGTTGTAGTACAGATTCCCCTGATAAATTGGATTTGTGGGAAGATTATATGGATTACTCCAATGGTTCTTGTCAGTGTTTGTTTACCAAATTACAAAAGACGCGTATGCATTCATACCTAACGTCCGGAACAAGCCCTAGAACAACCAATGTATCTGCTAGTAATTTGATAGCAACAGGCGTATCGCCATCATCGGTAGCGCCCGTGGCCTCATTTGTTGCGAGTTCTCAAGTGATTTGCGCCGGTCAATCGGTGAAATTTTATGATCTAAGCTGTAAGTCGATTCCAACCGCTTGGTCTTGGACATTTACTGGGTCCTCACAGCCAAGTGCATCGACTCAGAACCCCACAGTGACGTACCAAACGCCAGGGGTTTATCCCGTTTCGTTGACGGTTCAAAACACAAAGGGGAGTAATTCTGTCACGAAGAGTAGTTATATTACCGTGTTAAAAGCCGCAGGCGCAAATAAGCCAAGTTTTGAACAAGGTTTCGAAAATGGTGATCCAGCCGCTTTTACCACCTCAGATAAATTCGTTCATAGCTCGCCAACAACCTCAAGGTTTGCAATGGAAACAACTGTTGGATACACCGGTAGCAATTGTTACAAAGCTCCAATAGCAACGGGCAGTGCAGCGGGTAGTACTTACAGCATCACATTGCCGAGTTTTGATATCTCTGGCATGGGCGCTTCAACACCCAGATTCACTTTTTACAGTTCCTATGCTCAGCCTGATGCAACGGTCACAGAAATCATGCGGGTATATGTGTCTACCGATTGTGGTGCTTCATTCAAGCAAATATTAGAAAGATCTGGTGCGGCGTTGGCCTATAGCGGTCAAGTGTATACTAACAATTTCAAGCCTACCAAATCAACCAATTGGCGTTTGTCTGGTATTACATCATTGTCTTCAATTGGGTATGGGTTGAACCAGAATTTGACATTCCGCATTGATGTAATCAGTGGCGGAGGTAATCCTGTTTACATCGACAATATCAATATTGGGGCATTTTATGCCGGTGTGAATACCATCGGAAAGGATTTGATGGGTTTTGAAGTAAGCCCCAATCCTGTAGAGGCCAATTCTAAAATTGTAATTCATTCTGCCATCACCGATGAGGAAGTAACAGTAGTACTTCTAGATTTGCAGGGTAGAAAAGTTGCAAATATTTTTTCAGGTAAAATCTTAGAATCGAACACAACACTTTATATGTCTGATTTGTTATTACCAAGCTCTGGATTGTATGTCATTAGCATGGAGTCGAGCAAGGGTAGCATTCAGAAACCAGTCATTTTCGGAAAATAATACATGTCAATCAAGAACTTAGTAATCGTTGAGTCACCTGCCAAAGCCAAAACCATCGAGAAGTATCTCGGGGAGGGCTTTATTGTAAAATCTAGCATGGGTCACATCCGTGATTTGTCGTCCGGCGATTCCGCCATCGATGTCAAAAATGGATTTTTGCCCAAGTATGAGGTGCCAGATGAAAAGAAAAAATTGGTTGCCGAATTAAAGAAATACGCTAAAGACGCCGAAACGGTTTGGTTGGCATCGGACGAAGACAGAGAAGGAGAAGCCATTAGTTGGCATTTGTTTGAGGTTTTGGGTCTTAAAGAGGAAAATACCAAACGCATTGTTTTCAATGAAATTACCAAAACGGCGATTTTACATGCGATCGAGAATCCTAGAACCATCGACAAGTGCTTGGTAGATGCGCAACAGGCCCGACGTGTGTTGGATCGATTGGTGGGTTTTGAATTATCGCCCATCTTGTGGCGTAAAGTGCAGCCCAAATTGTCGGCTGGACGTGTACAGTCGGTGGCCGTAAAATTGGTGGTTGAACGTGAACGTGAAATCAATGAATTTGATGCCAAATCGGAATTTAAAGTCATTGGGGAATTTAAAACGCAGGAAGGCAAGATTCTTACTGCAGAAAATACCCAAAAGCCGAAGAATGCAGAAACTGCGAAGGCTTTTTTGACATCGTTGATTGGTGAGACATTCGCTGTGACAGGTTTAGAGGTGAAGCCCACTTTTAGAAACCCTTCACCACCTTTTACAACATCTACTTTACAACAGGAAGCCTCAAGAAAATTGGGCTATGATGTTACCACAACCATGAGAATCGCGCAGAAACTCTACGAACATGGTCACATCACATATATGCGTACCGATTCTGTGAATTTGAGTAAAATGGCTATGGCCGCTGCCAAATCAGAAATCGAAACTACGTTTGGTGAAAAGTACTCTCAGGTTAGAAATTATACCACAAAGAATGAATCGGCTCAGGAAGCGCACGAAGCAATTCGTCCTACCAGTTTTGCTGTGCAATTTGCAGGAGATGATAACCGCGAGAAAAAACTCTACAGCCTGATCTGGAAACGTGCAATCGCTTCTCAAATGTCGAAAGCAGAGATGGAAAAAACTGTCATTACCATCGAAGACAATAGTAAGAAGTCGAAGTTTCAAGCCGAAGGTGAAGTGATTCGATTTGATGGTTTTTTGAAAGTTTATATGGAAAGCAAAGACGATGAAGAGGAAGATGGTGAACAGGACGGTCTATTGCCAGCAGTAATTGTGGGTGAGGGAGTTGAAATGAAGAAAATTAGGGCTCAAGAGCGTTTTGCACGTCCTGCACCTCGGTATTCCGAAGCATCGTTGGTGAAGAAATTGGAGGAACTCGGAATAGGCCGTCCTTCCACATATGCACCAACCATTACAACCATTCAAAAACGTCAGTATGTTACCACCGAAACTCGGGAAGGCAAGCAGCGCAAAATTGGAGAAGTGACATTGATCGGCGCGGATATTACGGAAGAAGTTAAGGTTGAAAATTTTGGGGCGGAAAAGAATAAATTGTTCCCATCAGACATGGGTATGCTGGTTACCGATTTCTTGTCGGCCAACTTTGATGCCATCATGGATTACGGATTTACTGCATCGGTTGAAAAACAATTTGATGAAATCGCCAATGGAAATCAAGCGTGGCAGGATATGTTGACCGGTTTCTATGGTCCTTTTCATGCCGCAGTTGATACAACGATGGAATCGGCGGAGAGAGTGACAGGCGAGCGAATTCTTGGTGTTCACCCCGTGAATGGCCGACAGATGAGTGTCCGCATGGGAAAGTTTGGTCCATTTGTTCAAATTGGAGTAAAAGACGATGAGGAGAAATTGATTTACGCGAGTTTACAGCAAGGTCAATCCATTGAAACGGTTACCATTGAAAACGCGTTGAAATTGTTCGAACTACCCCGTGAAGTAATGGTTTATGAAGGCGAGGCAGTGATAGCAGGTATTGGTAGATTTGGTCCATATTTAAAGCGCGGTGAGAAGTATTTCAACGTAGAAAAAGGGACGGATTTAACAGAAATGACAGTTGAGGAATGCGAGGCGATTCTGAAAGAAGCTTTATCCGGTACTCAGTTTCCGTTGCATATCACAGACTATAACGGCGTTGCTTTGGAAGTGAATAAAGGTCGTTTCGGGCCCTATATCAAATACCAAGGTCAATTTATATCTATCCCAAAAGGACAAGCCCCTGAAACAGTAACTGCGGAACAAGCTGTTGCTTTGGTGGAGGCCAAAATGGCTGGAGCCGCTGCTGCAATTTTGAAGACATTTACCGAAGATGCAAACATCCAAATTTTGAACGGTAGGTATGGCCCATACATCAAAAGTGGAAAGGACAATGTACCGATCCCGAAAGATAAAACATGGGATTCTTTGGTTTACGCAGATATTGAGGTTCTGGTGAAAGGGTTTGTAAAAAAGCCTAAAGCCGCGGGATTCAAGTCGAAGAAAAAGTAAGCGTCGCATTTTGCGATCTCAAAAATTATATTGGTACGATTCTCATGATTGATCCTTCAACACTTAGGGCAATGGTCCGTTTACTGGATGATCCAGATTTGGATGTTTCCTTGGCGGTGGAGAGTCGTTTGATGCAAGAAGGCGAGTCGGTAATAGATGAGTTAGAAGCGCTCTGGTTGAATAATGAATTCCCAGAGGCATCTCGCTATATAGAGCTGGTTATTAATAAGATACAAAAGGGAATCCTCCATCAGAGATTCACCAAATGGTTCGAACAAGAGCAGCCTGATTTGATTGAAGGTTGGGTCTTGGTGACACAGTTGCAGTATCCGGGCGTAAAATTGGTGGATGTGAAACGACAGTTGAATGATATAAAATTGGATGCTTGGTTGTTGATGGGAAATGTTGAAAATGATTTAGATCGCATTCAGATATTGAATCATGTTTTTTTTGAACAGCACGGTTTTCATGGCGACACAAGCCAATATCACTATCCCGATAATTCTTTTATTAATCGAGTGTTGGAACGAAAAACAGGCAATCCCATTAGTTTGTCGGCCATTTACTTATCTGTGGCTCAACATCTAGGCCTTCCCGTGTTCGGCGTAAATCTGCCCCAACATTTTGTGGTTGGGCTTTGTAAAATTGGTGAAGCCTATGCGGGGGTGAAGAATGTTAAAACAGTCCCGCTGGATGAAGTCGAAAAAGTCAT
>CANHXF010000187.1 GCA_947464515.1 Flavobacteriales bacterium | reverse complement strand
GCGTGAGCGAAGTCGCGGTGAATGAAATTTTAAAGGAACGCGACGAGAAAGGTGTATTTAAGAGTTTGTTTGATCTATCCACTCGAGTTAACCTGAGATCGGTTGGTAAGCGAACGCTAGAATCGATGGCTAAGGCGGGGGTGTTTGATTTTGATCCGCGATACCACAGGGCTCAATATGTGAAGGAAGATTCGAATGGCATAAACGGGATCGAATTGGCGGTAAGGTATGGCACTCGAATTCAGCATGAGCGCTTTACAGGTCAGATGGGTCTTTTTGGTGGTGGCGCGAACTTGGATAATGTAGAACCGAAGTTGCCTCAAGTAGACAAAATGACCTTGCTAGAGGAATTGAAAGAGGAAGAAGAGTTGGTAGGGGTATTTTTGAGCAAGCATCCTCTGGACGATTTCAAATTTGTATATGATAGTATTGTAACGCATTCGGTGAAGGAGTACAGGGAGAATCTTGAGAACAAGGCTCCGATTGTCTTCCAAATGATGGGAATTATTACCAGTGCTAAAGATTTTATGAGTCAGAAAGGCAATCCCTATGCTCGATTCAACTTTATGGATTACTCGGGAACGGTAGAGATTTCGATTTTTACCGATAAGTATTTGAAATTCAAGAACTTGATTGATAAGGATTATATTCTGTTGATTCAAGGTCAGACCGATTATTCCAAAACCAAGGACGAGATGCGATTGAATATCAACGCGATGCAGTTGGTTTCAGAGATCGATGCGATGGCTCTTTATAAGTCTGTGCATGTAGAAATGACCCCTTCTGATTTAGAGCAGGGCAAGCATCAAATCGTAAGTGATGTATTGAGTCAGTTTCCTGGGAAATGTCCGTTATATTTCAACTTTTACGATGCCGATGATAATATGACCGTGAGGATGGTTTCCAAAGCGGGATTAAATTTTGTTTCTGAGGTGAGGGAGATGCTGGACGAAATGGAAGTGAAATATGCCCCCAAATTGGATGAACGTTGGGTACCAGAAAGAAAAGATGAAAGTCGCCGGTTTTACAATAGCTAGAAATATCGTGAAGGCGGATTATCCTTTGCGGGAGGCTTTGCTTTCTGTGTTGCCGCTGTGCGATGATTTTGTGATTGCGGTGGGGGATTCTGATGATGGGACAAAGGAGTATTTGCAGGCGATGCAGGAGCCTAAAATCCGATTGTTCGATACGATTTGGGACGATAATAAACGAGTAGGCGGTGCTGTTTTGGCGGATGAAACCAACAAAGCTTTGGCCGGTGTCCCTGCTGATGCCGATTGGCTAGTATACATCCAAGCCGATGAGTGTTTACATGAAAAGTACCTGCCTGTAGTGAAGGCCGCCATGGAAAAGTATCTTCATGATGAGGAGGTAGATGCCTTGTTGTTTGATTATCTCCATTTTTATGGGAATTATTCCATGGTGGGCGATTCTCGTCGTTGGTATCGCAATGAAATCAGAATCATAAAAAATCATCGTAACATAATCAGTTGGAAAGATGCCCAGGGGTTTAGGACGGTGGATGCAAAAAAGCTAAAAGTGGCTCATTGCGGGGCTTGTATTTACCATTACGGCTGGGTGAAGCATCCCAAATTTCAACAACAAAAACAGGCGCAGTTTCATCGGTTGTGGCACGACGATAAATATATGGCGGAGAAGGTGCTGACATCAGAATCGTTCGATTATTCAAGCATCGATTCGTTAAAGCATTTTCATGGAACCCACCCAGAAGTGATGACGTTGAGAATTGAAGCCATGGATTGGAAGTTTGAGGTTGATCCAACAAAGAAGAATTTTGGTTTAAAAGCCAGCGTGTTATATTTTATTGAGAAGATGTTTGGATGGAGAGTAGGAGAGTACAAAAATTATCAATTGATCAGATGAACGAAAACAAGAGAGTGATTGTAATTGGAGCCGGTGCTTCAGGATATTTTGCGGCCATTCGCATCAAAGAATTATGTCCAACCGCCGAAGTGGTGATTATGGAAAAAACGGGCAAAACATTAGCGAAGCTGCGCATTAGCGGTGGCGGTAGATGCAATGTAACGCATGATGTTTCGGGCAATGCTCAATTGTTGGAACACTATCCTAGAGGTAAGAATTTCTTAAAAAAGGTTTTTTATCGTTGGGGTGTTCCTGAAACCCGTGATTGGTTTGAGAAAAATGGTGTTGAATTGAAGGTGGAAGAGGACGGACGTATTTTTCCCGTGAGCGACTCATCCGAAACCGTTGCACAATTGCTTGAATGGAGGGCGAAAAAATTGGGTGTGGAACTGATGCTGAACTCATCCGTGGTTACTATTGTTCCTATGCCAAAAGACGGATTTTATCGTTGGCAAATCAATACCAATACAAGTGGAAGTGAGATGGCGACAGATGTTGTGATGGCTATGGGTGGATTTCCTAAATTGTCTCAATACAATATGGTAGCGAGCTTGGGGATTGAAATCGTGACGCCTGTACCGTCGTTGTTTACCTTCAATATTAACGAAACGACTTTACACGACTTACACGGTGTTGCTGTTGTTGATGCCAAGGTGAAGTTGGTGGGCTATCCCGAGAGTTACAACGGTCCGTTGATGGTTACACATTGGGGGATTAGTGGCCCTGCCGTACTGAAAACCAGTGCATGGGCAGCCAGATGGTTGAATGAAAAGGCTTATGTGAACACGGTGTTAGTGTCGTGGGTAAATCTGTCTGAAGAAGAATTAAGACAACAATTAAACGAGAATATCAGGTCAAATCCCAAGAAAATGATTTCGAATTTGGGGTTGGATGGTGTGCCTAAACGACTTTGGGATTTTATCTTGAGTCGGGCTGAAACGCCGGTTAGCAAGCAAAGTGCCGACTTGAGTAAATACGAATTCAATAAAATTGTTGAGAATGTGATTCGTATGTCTTTTGAGGTGGATGGCAAAACAACGTTTAAGGAGGAGTTTGTTACCGCGGGAGGTATTTCACTCGCTTCTGTTGATCCAAATACGATGGCAATTAAATCTCAACAAGGTTTGTATGCAACCGGAGAGGTTCTAGATGTTGATGGAGTTACTGGTGGATTTAATTTTCAAGCGGCATGGTCAACAGCGGCAATTTTGGCTGAGGCCATCGCTAAACAATAATGTGTTTTATTGAGGAAAGGAATCGTAGATAAAGTATTATTCTTTATCGGTGAATTTATACCCTAAACCACGGTGACTTAAAAAGTATCTAGGGTTTTTAATATCAGATTCAAAGTACTTTCTAAATGCCAAAATAAAATTGTCGATTGTCCTAGTGCTTGGGAAAACTGTATAGCCCCAAACGGTTTTTAGAATTTCTTCACGCGTAACCACTTGTTCTTTTCTTTCAACGAGCAATCGCAACAACTGAGCCTCTTTTTTGGTGAGCTTGAATTCACCATCAACGCCAATTGCTTTGTATGTATTAAAATCTATATGGTTATTGCCAAATTGGAATTCCATGAAGTTGATGACAGCATCTTCTCGATGGGCTCGCATGAATATTTTCTTTACTCGTAGCAATAATTCCTCGAGCTCGAATGGTTTGCTCATATAATCATCAGCGCCTGCTTTTAGTCCATTGATTCTGTCCTGAGCAGTACTCCCCGCTGATAGTATCAAAATAGGAATATTGTTACTTGAAAGTCTAATGTGGTGTGTGGCGGTTAAGCCATCCATACTAGGCATCATGATATCCATGATAATCATGTCGAAACTCTCCGTCTTAATCTTGTTGATGGCAACAGCGCCATGCGGAGCCAAAGTGACACGGTATCCCTCGGCTTCTAAATTTATTTTCAACAATTCGGCGAGGTCTGTTTCATCCTCGACGACTAAAATTCGGTAATTGCTCATTCCATTCTGAAGTCGCTAGCGTTAAAATTAATTACAAAAGTTGAACCTTTCGGATTGTTTGCTCGGACTTCGATGCGGGCATCATGGAGTTGGAGTATTTGTTTAACCAAATACAATCCCAGGCCAGATCCTGAACGACTGCGTGTCTTTTCATCTCCCACTCGATAGAACTTTTCAAAAATCCTAGTTCGCTCTATCATTGGTATACCGATGCCTTGGTCTGAAATCAGAATTTGGCAATGTTCGTTATTTATGATTGAGCTCACGATTACATTAACGCCATTTGGTTCACTATATTTTATAGAGTTAGTGAATAAATTTATAAATGCGATTTTCATCATATAACTATCGCAGTAAATTAAAAAATTCGAAGGTATTACTAAACTAATTTTTAGTATTTGCTCATCGGTGAATTGACAATCGATCAAGGATTTTTGAATAATATCTGAACAGGATTCCCATTTTTTCTGCGCAACGGGCAAGCTATTTTCGAATTGTGTGGCCAAAAGCACCCTTTCCATCATGCCGGAAAGTCTGTCGATGTTCTTCTTTGAAATCTCCAATACACGATCTTGCGCCTCAATATTTTTGTTTCGAATCACGGTCTCAATGGCCAATTTTGCTGCTGCGATTGGCGTTTTCAACTCATGTGTTACCGCCATCATAAAGTTTGTCT
>CANHXF010000186.1 GCA_947464515.1 Flavobacteriales bacterium | reverse complement strand
TTAGCCAAATCGACAACGTTCACTGACTCTCCCGCCGCAATCGATTTTTGCAATACAATTCTACCCACACAATCGATCACTGATACTTCGCCACTCATCCCATCTTCATCCTTAAATCCAAGTTGGATAGAACTTTGCGCTGGATTTGGATAAACCTGCATCTGCCCTTTCGATACCAATTCTTCAGCGCCCGCACTGCCACCCAAAATCTGTTTGGCATAGGGATTTGCGATTTTCTTATCCGTATAAACGCGATACTCACCCGCCGCCAAGGTAACCACCATCGATGCACCGGAAACCTTAATGCTATCCCCAGTTAAATAATTATACCAATAGCCAGTGCGGGCAAAACCTACCGAAGCACTGCTGGATGTAACATCAAAATTGCCAATCACAACCGTATTCATATTGCTGTGATTGAGGGTCAAAATTTTATAATTCCCGCCACTGGAAAAATTGTAACTGTTGGGCGACGATACCTCTGTATAGTTTCCTTTTAGCTGCGCGATGGATGCGATTTTGAATTGATTTTTTCTACGAACCGCGTCAGACGTCCAATAGTCCCATCGAACGGGTTTATTAGACAAACGACAACCGTCTTGAACCGTAACGCCATCTTCACACGTGTTGATGCTATAATCGTAAGCGAGCTCATCAAACTGCCAAATCATTTTCGGACCCGGCGTAGCAATCGCAAAGGCATAGGCCAAACCCACCCGAGGCACGTAAACATTGGGATCCTTTACTGAATACCCAGTGGTAGAATTTCCGAAAATTTTGCACTTATAACCCATTCTTTCCTCGTCGTGACTGGAGATGTAACCCACCAAATTTCTCTGTGCTGACGATCGTTTTTTCGCATCGATGCCGTAACCAAAGTCGCTATTACTGAAACCCATTCCAGCCTCGTTGGCATTGAAATTCCCATTGCCCCAAAGCATCATTCCCTTGGCCGACAATGTCTGTTCCTCGTTGTTATCCGCGAAGTGCTCCATGATGCAATACGCACCTGGCGATTTCGACTGAACCCAATTGTAGTAATCGGTGAGAATATCAACCCGACTTTGATCGTACTGGGCCATCTTATTCATATCATTAATCGTGTTGGTTTGGGTAAATCCTTTGCTCAAATCAAAGCGAAAGCCATCCACATGAAACTCTTCTAAAAGATACGCCAGCGACCGTTTTACATAATATTTGGTGGCTTGGGATTCGTGATTCATATCGTAGCCCACATTAAATGGATGTTTTGCATCTGCATTCAGATAAGGGCTGTTCCCCCAAGGTTTTCCAGTGGTAGCATCCCAATACAATACATTAACGGATGCCGATCCAAATACATGATTATAAACAACATCCAAGATTACGGCGATGCCATTTTGGTGACAAGCATCAACCAACGACTTCAGTGCCGCGCGGTTACCGTAGTATTTGTCGATGGCCATCTGACTTGCCACATTGTAACCCCAGCTCAAATTCCCTTCAAACTCGCAAACGGGCATCAATTCTAAGGCTGTAATTCCCAATCGCTTTAAATACGGAATTGAATCTTGCAAGGCCTTAAACGTTTGGGCTTTGGTAAAATCGCGGGTAAGGCATTCGTAAATCAGCAATTTATCGGTCGCGGGTCGTTGGAAATTCATCTTCGACCATGAAAAAGGAGGTTGGGCGGTTTGCAAAACACCAACATACCCTTGGGTTTTATTCTTGGGGTAATATTTCATGTTGGGGTAATTGGCGGCGGGGATAAACGCATCGTCCCACTCGTGTAACATTAACGTCGCAAAGGGATCCGCCACGCGAATGCTGCCATCCACCCAAAATTGATAGCCGTATTCAACGCCTTTTTTTAATCCGGTGATTTTCTTCCACCAAATGCTTTTGGCCGATGAATAGTTCATGAAATACGATGTATCCGGGGCCCAATTATTGAAATCTCCAATCAGGTAAACATAATTTTTATAGGGGGCATAGAACAACACATAGGCGGTTGAATCATCAACATAGGTGACGCCCAATTCCAATCCTGTTGGGGGATCTACAGATTTAACCGAGGGATTTACCACAAAGGTGACGGTATCGGCGGCTAAAAATTGATTGTTGTAATTGGCGGTAAAAATCATTCTGTTGGAGCCCACCTTCCATTTGTTATTGGTAAGCTGAAAACTGTCTTTGGTTGTGCTTTTACGAAGGGTATCGCCATTAAGCGTAAGAACGTTTGCGCAAACTCTACTCGACCATACTTCGATTTTTTGGGTTGAAGTGGCTCCGATGATACTCGTTTTGGTCTCTGGCAAGGTGAATTTGGCGGCCAGTCCTGTGGAATAAATCGGAGTGAAAATATCTGTACCCGCAGCGCTTCTACCCACTGTGGAACCATCGGCATTTCGGAAAACGAAGGCCAATTGTAATACCGTTTCATTGGTGGCAAAAGTCCCCGCCTGAGAATAGAAATCTTTCACATGATAACGGATCTGCCATTTGTCGTTCCCGAGGGATGTCATCTTGGTACGCGCATCCGCCGTCCCCCAATTGCCCACTACGTATCGCCAATTGCTGCCACTTGTACTGAGGGTTGTAATCACGCCAGTATGGGCATAGACTTGGGTTGCACCCACAAGAGCGCCGTTGCCCAACTTTGCATTGTAGACGATGGTAACGGTATCGGTTTCTTTGGGGAATACGGGGCTGAGCGACAGCACCTGGGCATGTAAAGTACTTCCCATCAAAAACAGACAAAGCAAAAAGGCGAATTTTCTCATAGTTTCTTCAAAAATAGGCGATAAGTGTCGTTCTGACAATAAATGAAAGGGAAAGCAACCATAAGCCATCATTGAAATTCAAAATCAGATGTGGGTAAGCACCGAATAATTACGAACTTTGAGGAGCGGAAGGTTTTTCACTTTTGGGAGAAATCCAAATTTTAAGGAGAAATGAATACTAGCTCAGACAATAAATTGGTTCACAGGACATTTCCAGTAGTGGGGATGACGTGTGCTGCTTGTGCGGTGAGCTTGGAATCGTATTTAGGACATTTGTTAGGGGTAGAATCTGTGGTTGTGAGTTATCCGAATGAGTCGGTTTTTGTTCGGTTTGATGAGGCGCTGATCGAAGTAAAGCGATTGGGGGAGGCGGCCAAGGAGATAGGGTATGAATTGGTATTGGATGAATCGGCAGGGGGAAAGGAGGCGGCCGCGCTTCGCGCGGCCGCCCACATCATCACCCTAAAACGCAAAGTCATCATTGCCATCCTCTGCACCGCACCCATTTTCGTCCTCTCCATGTTCCTGATGAACCAAATTCCACACGATGGGCTCATCCAATTCCTTCTTGCACTCCCCGTAATCCTTTATAGTGGCCGCGATTTCTATACCAACGCCATCAAAAAAATCAGACACCTCCAATCCAATATGGATACCCTGGTGGCCCTGTCCACCGCCACCGCCTTCCTCTACAGTAGCTATCAAGTCGTTCTGTATTACCTGTCTTTCTTCGATGCAAATCCTTCCCCAACCCACCACGCAATAAATCAATCCGCTCACCCAATTCACCCCCACTTCTATTTCGAATCCGCCACCGTCATCATTACCCTCATCCTACTGGGGAAATTCCTAGAAGAGAGAGCCAAAAACAAGAGCGCACAAGCCATTCACGACCTACTCGCTTTGCAACCCACAGTGGCCACCGTAATCAGAAATAACGAAGAAATAACGATCCCCACCGCGGAAATAATCCTGGGCGATTTTGTAATCATCAAACCGGGAAATCGCATCCCCGTTGATGGAAAAGTCCGATCAGGAACGTCCTATATCAACGAATCAGCCATCACCGGCGAACCCATCCCCGCACTTAAAGAAAAAGGCAGTCCCGTCTTCGCTGGAACCATAAACCAACAAGGCACACTCAAAATACTTGCGCAAAAAATTGGCAGTCAAACCCTCCTTGCCCAAATCATCGCCCGCGTGGAACAAGCATTGGGATCCAAACCCGAAATACAAAAACTCGCCGATCGCATCTCCTCCATTTTTGTACCCACCGTTTTTGTCATCGCCTTAATTTCTGCACTGTTCTGGTACTTTTTTCCCTTTAACACACCACCCAATTTTGCCCTAACCACCTTCATCAATGTCCTCATCATCGCCTGTCCCTGTGCACTCGGACTCGCCACACCCACCGCCCTGATGGTTGGAATCGGCAAAAGCGCCAAACAAGGTATCCTGATAAAAGATGCGCAGGCGTTGGAGTTGGCAAATAAAATCACCGACATCGTGTTTGATAAAACGGGGACTCTAACGCAAGGCAAGCCGATGGTCTCGCAAATGCACCTTTTCCCCAGCAATCAACTCTCCGATATTCAAATTTCCTCTAGCGCCGGACACAGCGAAACACAAATTTTGCAAATCCTTAAAAGTATTGAAAGTAAATCGGAGCACCCGCTCGCCCAAGCCATTATCGAACATATTGCGGGAATCTCAAAATCAAATCCATTGGCCGCAAGCGCAGAGCCCACAACGTTCACCAATCTGCCAGGCAAAGG
>CANHXF010000185.1 GCA_947464515.1 Flavobacteriales bacterium | reverse complement strand
ACAGGAAACCATGAAATCTCAACCCCATTCATAAAAATCGTTCCGCGAATTTTTCCATGCATCAAATAAACACTATTTCCTTTGTTTCGTTGTTACTTTGAGCATGCTTTCCGTGCTTTGGCGATTTTCTCGACCCCATACCCTTATCGGTTCAACGATCAGTATCCTTTCCTTGCTCATTTTGGTGATTTATTGTACACCACCCCCAATACATGAAGTTTCACCCAATTCTTTTACTCTCAGTGATTTCTCCAGCGATTCAGCAACAATAGAAACGAATAATATCTCCGAATCAGCTTACACACTGGTTCCGAGTCTAAACGCGTTAAAGCCAAAAATGCCCGCCTATAAATCCGCAATCGTTGGATTCATTCCGGTGCTCACCAACAAAATCAACACCTTCGCCGCGCTTTTCTTCCCCACCTTATTCGCCTGCCTGCTCTGCAACATCTTCATCACCGGCTTAAACCAAATTGTAGATGTCGACCTCGACAAAATTAACAAACCCAATTTACCCCTAGCCTCCGGTGAACTGTCGATGCGAAACGGCAAAATCATCGTTTACACCTCAGGCATCCTCTCCATAATAACCGCTTGGCTCATCCAACCCTTTCTAGGTTGTTTAATTAGCTCCATCGCCCTCATTGGTGCCCTATATTCTTTGCCACCCATCCAATTTAAACGATATCATATCTGGGCCGCCAGCGCCATTGCCATTGTGAGAGGCCCGTTAATCAATGCCGGTATCGCCATTCACTTTGCCACCGTGTTATATGGCTGGCCGCTGATCGCAATGACATGGCTTGTTCCATTGGTGATTTTTGTGACCGCATTTAGTTTGGGTATCGCTTGGTTTAAAGACATCCCCGATACCCTTGGCGATGAAAAATTTGGTTTTAAAACCCTCGCCGTTGTTTGGAGCAAATCTTCCGCATTTAAATCCGGGGTAATTTTGGTAAGCGGCGCCTATCTCTTGATGGCCTGGCAAATGCCAACCATGGCTGCCAAAATTGCCCATATCATTGTGCTTCTGCTTTTCGTTGGCCACGCGTTAAAGGTCGACCTCCAAAATCCCACTTCCGTGAAACGCTTTTACATGTTCTACTGGGGGTTGTTCTTTCTTGAATATGCGATGCTGCCCCTTTTGTTGATGTAAATCTGCTCCCCAAAAAATTTTAGAAATCGTGGATAATTAAGCCCCAAATCCACGCGTGATGCCCTAAATTTGCTAAATTTTTGGAATCATGCCAAAGGACCTATCTCTAAAACACGTACTCATCATCGGCAGTGGCCCGATCATTATCGGACAAGCTTGCGAATTCGATTATTCTGGAACTCAAGCCGCAAGAAGTATTCGCGAAGAAGGCATCAAAGTGTCGCTCATCAATAGCAACCCAGCGACCATCATGACCGATAAAATGAATGCGGATCATGTTTATCTACTACCTCTGACTCCTGAAAGCATTGAAAAAATTCTTCAAGAACAAGATATCGATGCCGTTTTGCCAACCATGGGCGGACAAACTGCATTGAATTTGGCCAAAGAGTGTGATGAACTTGGCATTTGGGAAAAATACAATTGCAAAATTATTGGGGTGAATATTGTCGCCATCGACAAAATGGAAGATCGCGAGAAATTCCGTCAGTTAATGGTTGAACTCGGCGTAGGCGTTGCAAAAAGTCAGATCGCAAACAGCTTCCTAGAAGGCAAAGAAATCGCACAACGCATCGGCTTCCCATTGGTTATCCGTCCTAGCTACACACTAGGTGGAACAGGAGGTGCCATCGTCTATAAAAAAGAAGAATTTGATCGCGCCTTACAATATGGCCTTGAGTGCAGCCCTGTTCATGAAGTATTGGTGGAACAAGCGGTACTGGGTTGGAAAGAATATGAATTTGAGTTACTCCGCGATAGCAAAGACGATATCGCCGTAATCTGTACCATCGAAAACTTCGACCCGATGGGAATTCACACCGGGGATTCAATTACCGTAGCTCCCGCAATGACATTGAGCGATACAGCCTTCCAAAGAATGCGCGATATGGCTTTCAAGATGATGCGCAGTATGGGTGTTTTCGCCGGGGGTTGTAACGTGCAGTTTAGCGTGAACCCTGTGGATGAAGAAATCATTGCCATCGAAATCAACCCTAGGGTAAGCAGAAGTTCCGCCTTGGCCTCAAAAGCAACAGGTTATCCAATTGCGAAAATCGCGGCTAAGTTGGCCATCGGTTTTTACTTGGATGAACTCAAGAACCCCGTTACCAAGACAACTAGCGCCTTCTTTGAACCCGCCTTGGATTACGTAATCGTTAAAATTCCTCGTTTCAACTTCGATAAATTCCATGGGGCTGATACCCGCCTAGGCTTCCAAATGAAGTCGGTTGGTGAAGTCATGGCCATCGGAAGAAGCTTCCAAGAAGCACTCCAAAAAGCTTGTCAGAGTCTCGAGATTTCCCGTCATGGCCTCGGTGCTGATGGCAATAAGGTGAGTCGTAACCTAGAAGAATTGGTGCACGGCATGGAATACGCCAGCTGGAATCGCATTTTCCAAATCAAAGATGCATTGGCCTTGGGCGTTCCCATCAGCAGCGTACAGAAAATTACCCGCGTAGACCGTTGGTTCCTGGAGCAAATCGCTGATCTTGTAAAAACCGAAACGGAAATCAGAAGATATAGCATCGATAATGTTCCAGCGACATTATTAAAAATCGCCAAAGAAAAAGGATACAGTGATGAGCAGATTTCTTGGTTGATGGGTGGTAACACCACAGCCGACCAAGTTTGCGAAAAACGTTATAGCCTTGGCATCCGCAGAGTCTATAAAATGGTTGATACCTGTAGCGCTGAATTCCCAAGTCCTACAAATTACTTCTATTCTACCTTCGATGGCGAAAACGAAAGCATCGTCAGCGATAAAAAGAAAATCTTCGTGCTGGGTAGCGGTCCAAATCGCATCGGACAGGGTATCGAGTTTGATTACAGTTGCGTTCACGGAATCATGGCCGCTCGCGAGGCAGGTTATGAAGCGATTATGATCAATTGTAACCCCGAAACGGTAAGTACGGATTTTGATATGGCCGATAAACTCTACTTTGAGCCCGTTTATTGGGAGCATTTGTGGGAGTTGATTCAACACGAGAAACCCGAAGGCGTTATCGTTCAGTTGGGCGGACAAACTGCATTGAAATTGGCCGAAAAACTGCAAGAAAAAGGCATTAAAATCATTGGTACCAGCTACGATAACATGGATATCGCAGAGGATCGCGGTCGTTTCAGCGAAATGCTCGCCACCTTAGACATTCCTTATCCAAAATTTGGTGTGGCCCTTGATGCTGAAGAAGCAATTGTGATTGCAAATCAAGTGGGTTATCCTGTGTTGGTTCGACCTAGTTATGTGTTGGGCGGACAGGGGATGGTGATTGTAATCAACGACGAAGACTTGGAAAAGGCCGTTGTGAAATTACTCGGCGATTTACCTGGAAACAGGGTGTTGATTGATCACTTCTTAGATCGTGCGGAAGAAGCCGAAAGCGATAGTATTTGCGATGGCGAAGACGTTCATATATTGGGAATGATGGAACACATCGAACCTGCCGGCATTCACTCTGGCGACTCGAGCGCTGTGCTTCCTCCGTTTGCGCTGAGTGAAAAAGTGCAAAACCTAATGATTGAATATACGGAAAAATTGGCTCATGCCTTGAATATCAGAGGTTTGATGAACATTCAGTTTGCCATCAAAGATGAAAAAGTATATGTGATCGAAGCCAACCCAAGGGCATCTAGAACTGTGCCATTTATTTGTAAAGCCTACGATTTCCCATATGTAAACATGGCCACAAAGGTGATGTTGGGTGCAAACAAAATCAAGGACTTTACCATTCCAGCTCGACCTTCGGGCTATGCGATTAAACAGCCCGTATTCAGCTTTAACAAGTTTCAGGGTGTAAGTCGCGAATTGGGTCCCGAAATGAAAAGTACTGGTGAAAGCATCCTGTTCATCAAAGACTTGAAAGATCCAGCATTTAGAGAATTGTACAAGCAGAAGAGCATGTACTTGAGTTATTAACTTATTGGTGGCACTCGCCACCAAACACCATTTATATATTAAACAAGAGAGGGGCGCCATTGGCGCCCCTCTCTTGTTGTTATTTTGATTCTTATTGTTATTCTGATTTTGGCGAATCGCCAGTATTTGTATTTGGTGAATCAGTATTCGGCTTCGGTCCGTTTACTGGTCTAGGGCCTCGGTTGTCAGGTCGCGGACCTCGGTTTTCACCTACCGGTCTTGGACCACCTTCTGGACGTGGACCCCTATTGTCAGGCCTCGGTCCTCGGTTTTCACCTACCGGACTTGGACCGCCTTCTGGACGTGGACCCCTGTTATCCGGGCGCGGACCACGGTTTTCACCTACTGGTCTTGGACCGCCTTCTGGACGTGGACCCCTGTTGTCAGGTCGCGGACCACGGTTTTCACCTACCGGTCTTGGGCCGCCTTCTGGACGTGGACCCCTGTTGTCAGGTCTCGGACCACGGTTGTCACCGGCTGGTCTTGGACCGCCTTCTGGACGTGGACCCCTGTT
>CANHXF010000184.1 GCA_947464515.1 Flavobacteriales bacterium | reverse complement strand
CGCTCCAAATCACGCATTACCTGCTGCCTGGCAACACTATCTAACGCCGTTGTGGGTTCGTCTGCCAAAATCAATGGTGGCTCGTGCACACAAGCCATAGCAATCATAACTCTCTGACGTTGTCCGCCGCTGAGTTGATGCGGATACGCACTCAAAATCCTATCTAAAATCTCTCCCAGCCCCAATTGCGTCAACTTTCGCTCCACTTTTTCCTTGGCTAGGTCCAAATCTGGCTCGTGAATTAAAGCCGACTCCATAAGTTGTTTTCCGCAGCGCATCTGGGGATTCAAAGCCGTCATTGGCTCCTGAAATATCATCCCAATTTCTTTGCCGCGAATGCCTCGCCATGTTGTTTCCGATAAATCCGTTAATTCTAACCCATTCAATTGTACCGAGCCTGCCACATTTAGCGCGGGCGACAATAAACCCATCACGCCAAACAATGTCAACGACTTACCACTACCACTCTCGCCAATAATTCCATGAATTTCACCGGGATTCACATCCAATGCGTCCAACGTAAGCAAGGAATTCCCATTGATAGAAATCTTCAAATTTCGAATACTCAACAAGGGTCCGCTAACTGTCATCTAAGCAAAGGTAATCACCATTGCTTTCAATTCACAAGGTCCAATTTCGATAAAAAAAGAAAGCGGGCCGCATGCGGCCCGCTTTCTCTATGGATTTTGGCGAAAAACTGAACGCAAAAGCGCCCCTTTAATCAACCGACAACTTAATAGGAATTTCTCTCCAAGATTTCAGGAAGTTTCCGTTGTTCTGGCCAGGCACCCAGCGGGGCGACTTTTTCAAAACTCGAATTGCCTCAGCTGTAAATTCTGGACAACTCTTAGTATCTTCAATGGCTTGAACACGTGAAATTCTACCTGCTTCATCTACCACAAAGCGCAGCATTACAGAACCATTGATTCCTTCGTCTTGACAGCGTTGAGGATAAATAAACTCACCTGCAACGTAGTCTCTAAATGCGGCTTCACCACCAGGGTAGTTGGCTTTAATCTGAACGTTCGTTGCAATGTTATCACCCCCACCTGTTGGACCACCACCTGACTCATTAAAGTCGGGTGCTTCAAACTCCTCGCTACCTTCTTTATTATCCTTACCCGCAGTTTTAATCTCATCGGGAGGAATGATTACATCCTCAGTAGTGGCTTCTGGATTGATCCGTGGAACAACATATTGCTGCGTAGCAACCTGTGGCTCTGGCTCTTCAATCTTTGGCTTTTCAGGTTCTTTTTCCTCTTCTTCAGGCGCTTTCACATCGTCGATATTGGTTACTTTCAATACCGTCTTGTGTTCCACTTCCTTCGGAAAGAAAAAATCATAAATAATGGGTGCCGCAGAAAACAAGCCCGTAATCGATAGCGCAATAATTGTTGCCATCGTTTGGTTCTTGTTAAAACTCTTGCGAATCTGATACGCACCGTACTCCTTAAATCGATCGGCAAACACCAGTTCGTTTCGCGCTGGCGATTGCACTTGGTCCCATTTGTTCATCAAACTTTCTGACATAGCGATTAGGATTTAGTTTTTAGATCAATAAGCTTCTTTTCAAGCGGAGCCATTCCCTCGTCCACAGCAAAATACTTGGCGATCTGACAAATCATAAATTCGTCCATCACGTCAATCACATTGCGATACGATGCTTTGTCGTCGTTCTTCAACAACACCACCAACTTCGAATCTCTTTGTGCTTGTTTTACTTTGGCATCGATGGCATTGCGCTTGGCAGTATCTTTCTCATCGATCTTGTTCAATTGTTTTTCAAAATCACGCAATTGTGTCAAGAGCGTCAAATTGCTCTCAACCAATATCTTACGCAATCCGTTTTTGGTATAATCGGTTTCTTCTAAAACGGCTTTTTCGTTCAAAGCACCACGATACCAATACACTTTATCACCCCCGGTTAAAAGAATGGTGATACCATCTTTAACTTCAGGCTGCTTCATGTTTTTTAAATCCTTTTCATCCAGTTTTTCTGGAAAGATCATTCTCAACACCTTGGGCTGAGAGAACGTTGAGGTAAGTACGAAGAAGGTCAACAACAAAAACGCCAAATCCACCAAGGGGGTCATATCCACCCGGGTACTCTGTTTTTTGGCTCTTTTTTTGCCACCGCCGCCTCCGCCACCATTACTTTGTATTTCTGCCATGGTTCTACTCTCCTATCTTTAGTCTTTGGGTTTGGCTTCCAAACCTGTGATCATCTGAAAATTCTTTACTTTGGCTTCTCTGAATACTTGAATAACGTTTTTTAGTACGTTGTATTTTGTGTTACCGTCGGCTTTTACCGCAAACTGAATGTAATTATCCTTATCAAAAGGCAACCCACGTTTTGTGGCTTCAGCTTCGCGGTCTTTAAAATCGTCGTGCGCTCTCAAACGGGCATTGTAAGCCCAGTGATAAAGCTGACTCTTTTTTATGTTTAACGTATCGTAGGGAACGCCAGATTGCTGCACTTTCGCGCGGGCATTGACTTCCAATTCTAGATACGAACTAATGGATTCCATTTTTAGTCCGATTGGACCAGCACCAGCAAATTTCTTTACTTCCTCTGCGCTCATTTGCACCTTGAAATCGCGCATCATATCTTTCAAAACCAGCTCTTTCACTGCCGGATTTGTGATTTCAATGAATACCCTTCCATCGGCATCTACGGTCACCAAAAACACCTGTTTAGGTATTTGCGCTTCGGTGGTAGAGGACGGAGGATCTACGAATACAGGCTCTGGAGCACGGAAACTTGAGGTCAACATAAAGAACGTTACCAGAAGGAATGCCAAATCCACCATTGGAGTCATATCCAATGAAGGGGTGGAACGGGGCATACTTACTTTAGGCATGTTCGTAAATTTTGGGCTTTAATCCGGGTTTAAACCAAAAGGTAAATAACCGAATTAACCGTGGTTGGCCTGGAAGTTAGAAATAATAGAATAACCCGCTTCGTCCATGCTGTGTGTCATAGTGTCGATGCGGTTTGAGAAATAGTTATAACTGATGATCGCCAACGTTGATCCAATGATACCGAAAGCCGTGTTAATCAAGGCCTCAGAGATACCTGTTGCCAAGGCAGCCGTATCAGGTGTACCAGAGTTAGCCAACGCAGCAAACGCACGAATCATACCGAATACTGTTCCGATCAAACCGATCAAAGTACCAATAGATGCACAAGTTGTGATGATAACCAAGTTCTTAGAAAGCATAGGCAATTCCAAGCTAGTTGCTTCTTCCAATTCCTTTTCGATAGCTGCTTTCTTCTCGTCGCGATTCAAATCTGTTTTCGCAGCAACCACTTGGTAGCGAGTCAAACCAGAACGAACCACATTGGCCAAAGAACCGCGCTGTTGATCACAAGCAGCAATCGCACCGTCCAAATTGTTTTGCTCCAACATAGAACGCATTTTGTGTACAAATGCAGTTGCATTTCCACGACCTGAAGCCGCAGACAAAGTAATAAAACGCTCAATAGATACCAAAATTACAGTGATGTTTACCGCAATCAACAAAGGTACGATGGCGATACCACCGCGATAGATAATACCCAAAAGTCCCAATGGGTGACCTTTTGCGACGTCTCCATCTTCAAAGTTTGCAGGATTTCCTAAAAAGAAAATGTAAATTGAGTAACCAGCGGCAATTGCAAACAAAATGGCAAGGCCAGAGAAATATGCCATCCAAGCATTGTTTCCCGATTTGTTGTTGTTATTTGTCATAATGATTCTAAGTTTTTGTTTTTATAAAGTGCAATAATACGGCCGACCACAGTTAAAAGCAAGTAAACAAAATGTTAAATCGGCTCAGAATTCGACGAAAACAGGGGCTTTTTTGTGCACTCAAAGTTTAGGCGAATGAGCGCGGTAATTTTCTGCAAACTGCAGACCAGATAAAATGGCAGCATTTAACGACGGGTTTGCAATTGATTGACCTGCCAGAAATTGATTCTGATCAATGTTCGCAACACTCGGGCTGCTTGGCAAATCATAAGAATACTGGGTATTCATTGGCAGCGCAGATTTCACTTCAAAGGACTGCAAAAATTGGGCGTTGATGGGCCTCTGCAACAAGTTCTCTACTTCCGTAAGAATTTCATTGTTTGCCGCATGAGCATCCACATTGCCAGAAAAAGAGGGCTTCAACGATACCGACAACAAATGCTTACCGATGGGTGCATAACTGGATTGGACCATTGAAGGAACCGCGATAAGATTTACACGTCCCATCCGGCTTGCGTTGAGCGCCAAGAACTTACCTAAGCCGGCGTCGTGATCTAAAGAATAATATAAGGTTGTAGTTGAGCGATAAGGAATTCCCGCTTGGTGATTGTTTCCCACTGTAGAATTTAGGAAAATCTGACTCGGATTGAGTTTCGCGGCGATTCTATTGGGGAGTGTTTGTACCCCATTGGGCATTAGAAGAGCATCGCCTTTGGCTAGCGCCCAAAAGATAAAATCAAAAAGAGAGCATGGGGTTTGAAGCGATTCTTCGAGAAAAATGCCAGTAAAGAATGGTCGAAAGAATGATTCGATAATGGTTTCCGAAAACCCAATCGAAAGCAGATAATCTTGGGTAGATGGTAT
>CANHXF010000183.1 GCA_947464515.1 Flavobacteriales bacterium | reverse complement strand
CTCACCTAATTTGTGGTGGATTTAGCAAGGAAGATACTGAAAACGCGCTGATTGAGTTGAGCTTTTTGGGCATCGATAATATTTTGGCGTTGCGAGGCGACAATCGCAAGGGGGATACGCATTTTGAACCCGAAAATAATGGGAATAAAAATGCTTTGGATTTGATTCATCAGATTCAAAATATGAACGCCGGAATTTATTTGGACGAAGAAATCAGCAATTCCAATGAGTCTAATTTCTGTACCGGTGCCGCCTGTTATCCAGAAAAACATGCCGATGCGCCAAATATGGAATCGGACCTCAAATACCTCAAGAGAAAAGTGGATGCCGGAGCTAAATTCTTAGTTACGCAGATGTTCTTCGACAATCAACACTACTTTAATTTTGTCGATAGCTGTCGTTCCGCTGGAATCACCGTCCCAATTATTCCAGGCATCAAACCCATTACTACAAGAAAACAATTGTCGATCCTTCCAAAGTTATTTCACATGGATATCCCGTTTGCTCTGACCAATGAAATCGACCAGTGTAAAGATGACAAGAATATCGCCGATATTGGTGTGGCTTGGGCTATCGAACAATGCAAAGAATTGGTAGCAAAAGGCGCGCCAGTGCTTCATTTTTATACCATGGGTAAGAGCACCCAAACCAAAAAAATCTGCGAAGCCATTTTCTAATGGAGGGAACGGTCACCAAATCCACTGGCAGCTGGTATCAAGTACTTACAGACGATGGAAAAGTCTGGATGGCGAGAACGCGCGGCAAGATGAGATTGAACGACCTTGATACGAGTAATCCTGTGGCTGTTGGAGATCGGGTAGAGCTCATGGAAGATCAAAACTATGCTGATACGGGTTCCATTTCAAAGGTTTATCACCGGAATAACTATTTGATCCGACGGGCAAATAAATTGAGTTCCCGCCGTCAAATTTTGGCCACCAACCTAGATGGCGCTGCTCTGATTGCAAGCCTAACATCGCCGAGAACGAGTTTGGGTTTTATTGACCGATTCATACTTACCTGTGAGGCCTATCACGTGCCTGCGATGGTCTTTTTTAATAAGATGGATTTGTTGGGCGAACGAGGCGAAGAGGTTGTAGACGATATCAAACACATTTACCGCAACGCCAATGTCAGCGTGCTCTTGGGTTCGGCCACGGAAGGCAAAGCACTAGAGGCATTTTCCGCGATGCTCAAGGGGAAGCGATGGTTACTCGCAGGTCATTCAGGGGTGGGTAAAAGCACGTTGCTCAACGCCGTATTCCCCGAAGCCAACGCCAAAGTAGGTAAAATTTCAGACCATCATGCCAAGGGCCGACATACAACGACGTTTGCAGAGATGTTCACGCTAGCCGACAATACGCAGATCATTGATACCCCAGGAATTAGGGATTTTGGTGTCGTGGATTTTGAACCCACAGAAATTTCCCAGTATTTCCCCGAAATGCGTCCATATTTATCCAAATGCAAATTCAACGATTGCCTTCATACCCATGAGCCCGAATGCGCTGTGCTTGAAGCCTTGGAAAAGGGCGACATTGCCGATGAGCGATATCAAAGTTATTTGGGTATACTAAACAACGAGGATATCTTCGAATAAACGAATGCAAGACAAAAACGCAACATATCAATTTGTGGGGAAACTCAACGGCATGGTAGCAGCGTTGATGCTGTTATTGGCGATGGCGTTTTTATCGAGTTGCAGAAACAATAACGATTTTTTCACGGCTAAAAACAGCCTTAAATATTCCGCCGATACAGTTTGGTTCGATACAGTTTTCACAAGGGTTCCCGGCTCGACCTATCCCATTTCAGTGACACAGATTTTTAGCATCAAAAACCCCGAAAAACTGGCCGTGAGTGCCAATTTCCAGTTGGGGGGAGGTGCCAATTCAGCTTATAGAATGAGTATTGACGGGATTTCTGGGATCCAAATCAACGACATAGAAATTGGTGCATCGGATTCGGTCTTTGTTTTCGTGCAATGCAAACTAGAAGCCAATAATAATACCCAACCTTTGTTGGTAATGGACTCAATTATTTCAAGTGTGGGCGGACATCGAAGCAATGTTAAATTGGCGGCTTACGGTTGGGATGCACATTATTATAGGGATACTATTTTTGAAAGCAATATCACCATTTCAGACAATCAAAAACCCACGGTAATTTTGGGTTACATGGGAGTAGAACAAGGTGCAACGCTAACAATCAAAGCGGGGGTTCAACTGTTTGCATCGGCTCAAACCAAAATTTATATTGCAGGAACGCTAGATATTCAGGGATCGGCAACACAACGCGTTACAATCCGCGGCGACAAACCCGTTTGGGACCCGCAGTTTCTACCCAACCAATGGGGGGGAATTCATATCCTTGTAGGTAGTGTTAATAACAGCATTCAATACGCCGATATTACTAATGCAACCATTGGTGTTCGAGTGGATTCATTGCCTGTGAATGGAAGTACCGGACTAAAAATTTCAAATACCCGCATTCAGTATTCCGGCCAAGCAAGTTTAGCTGGAATCACAGCCGACATCCAAGCAATAAACTGTCTTTTCGCCGATGCGGGCAGTTATAGCTTCCTTGGATTACTCGGCGGAAACTATGCCTTTAACCATTGCACATTTTCAGAATATTCCGGGTTCTCTTCCCGCACCGATGGTCACTTCGCCGCTACCAATACATTGCGCGACGGAAATGGTAAATTACTCAACCACGCACCACTAAATTTATCCGTTTATAATTGTATTGTTGATGGACCGCAGAAAGAGGAACTTCAGTTCGACCAAACCACGTTAAACGTTTTCAATATCCGACTCGAAAACAACCTACTTAAATCACTCAACCCCAAATCCATCATCACATATCCCAATTTCTTTAATAAAACCGTTGGGTTTGTGGATGTGCAAAGAGGCAATTACCAAACGGATTCCACCGCTTTTGGATACAAAAAAGCTGGAACTTTCGGTTCTCCAGTGACAATTGATCTACTTGGAAAATCCCGAAAATCCCAGCCTGATTTGGGTTGCTACGAAAAGCTCCCTTGATTATTCTTCTGAATCGTTACCGATTAAAATTGCACACATGGCCATTGCCATATCTTTAAGCATACTCGCCATTGCCATTTGACCCTTTTCTGCGTCTGCCAAATTCGGAACATGCAACATAAGGACAAACAAAACGAGCATCAATGCCAATAAATAGCAAGCCAATTTTACCTGTCGCTCCAAAACAATAGCAGCCGCAGCCGCCAACAAGCACAAGCCCGTTAAATACACCCAAATCTCACCTGGAATAAAAGTTAAGTAACGTGGTACCATTCCGGCCATGGCCGCAGCACCCAAAAAATGAAAAAGGCCAAACAAGGCTACAGTAGCTGCGAATATCATTCGAGCTAGATTGGAAGGAATGTAATTTTTTATCATAATAGTATAGATTAGCAATTGCAATCTACACAAATTCATACAATTACCAAATTTTTTGGCCGTTCATTAAATTATTTTTTTGCGCCGTTCACGAAAAAAACGCTTCATCACATCGCTACACTCCTCTGCCATAATACCAGAAATTACCTCCGTTTTGCCCAACATACCCTTGTCAATTCTTTCAAAACCGAATTTTGGCTCACTTGCCCCAAAAACGATCCGCGAAAACCTCGACCACTGAATCGCACCGGCACACATCAAACAAGGTTCGATGGTGACGTACAGAGTACACTCATCCAAATATTTGCCATTTACCGCATTGCTAGCCGCCGTAATCGCCAACATCTCTGCATGCGCCGTAACATCCTGCAACTTCTCGGTTTGATTATAGCCCTTGCCAATAATTTTATTGTTGTGAACCACAACCGCCCCTATTGGAACTTCTTGCTCCTCATAGGCTTGCATCGCCAAATCTAAGGCCCTCGTCATGAAATATTCGTCGCTATAAACCTCCATAGATAATAATCACTTATTTAACATCGCAAACCTACATTTTTTGCGGAACTTTGTTACTTAAATAATGCGAATAGGAATTGTATGTTATCCCACTTTTGGTGGAAGCGGTGTATTGGCCACGGAATTGGGAAAAGCCCTGGCAGTGAAAGGGCATGAAGTGCATTTTATTAGCTACAACCAACCCGCTCGGTTAGACTTCTTTAGCGAAAATGTTTTTTATCACGAAGTCAATATCGCCAAATACCCCTTGTTCGAATATGCCCCCTACGAAACAGCACTAGCAGGCAAAATGGTGGATATCGTCCAAAGTGCCCACCTGGATATCCTGCATGTACACTATGCCATTCCCCATGCCTCAGCAGCGCTGTTAGCAAAGCAAATTTTAGCGCAGAACGGAATCACAATTCCGGTTGTGACGACACTTCACGGTACAGACATTACACTCGTTGGACGTGAAATGACCTATGAACATGTTGTAAGTTGGAGTATCAATCAGTCCGATGCTGTTACGGCCGTTTCCGAAGATCTCAGAAAACAAACCTATGAGCACTTCAAAATCAACCGCGAGATAGATGTCATCCCCAACTTCATAGATTTTGGTCGATTTAACAAGAAACCACGAGAGCATTTCAAACAAATGATTGCACCAAATGGTGAAAAAATCATCATT
>CANHXF010000182.1 GCA_947464515.1 Flavobacteriales bacterium | reverse complement strand
TCAGCATTGAAGTGGAACGGAAACTTCGTTTGGGCATGTAAAAACTACGATGGCGACGTTCAATCTGATACCGTAGCACAAGGTTTCGGTTCTTTGGGATTGATGACCAGCGTATTGGTTACTCCAGATGGAAAAACCATGGAAGCAGAAGCCGCCCACGGAACCGTTACCCGTCACTACCGTCAACACCAAAAAGGCCAAAAAACTTCAACCAACCCCATCGCGAGCATTTTCGCCTGGACCCGTGGTTTGGAGCACAGAGGTCGTTTGGATAACAACGAAGCCTTGATCAATTTCTGTCAAACCCTCGAGCAAGTTTGCGTCGACGTGGTTGAAAGCGGAAAAATGACCAAAGATTTGGCAGTTTGTATCTACGGAAACAAAGTATCTGAGGATCAGTATTTATACACCGAGGATTTCTTAGAAGCCTTGAACAGCGAATTGAAAGCCCGTTTGGCGTAATCCAACGGAGCAAAAGGAGAAACAGTCTCGGCAGGGCCGGGGCTGTCAACCAGATTACCATTATATAGGAGTTCGCTCCAACAGTAGGGCCTCGTTTCAAACGAGGCCCTACTTATTTAATATAAGTCAATAAATCCTAATTTCCAAGATCAAGAGCCCTTCAGACAGCGACAATCAGGCATAGACCCTTCAGACAGCGACCCTTCAGACAGCGGCCCTCAGACATCGCATCGGACCCTCGGCCATAGACCCCGGATTAAAACAGGTAACTCAGACCAAACTTCAACTGCACCCACTGCGACCGATGAATCTCGCGAAGCATAATACTCGTCATCACCTCTTGCTGCGTAGAGCCATTGTAATCACTACTAAAATTGTCAACGTTGTACAATTTAACTCCAGCGGCATTCTTAAGCGTTAGTCCTGACGTCATCTCGAAGTTAAAACCCAAGTGTTCCGTAATCATATTTCGAGTTCCAAAACCATAAGAAATCGATGTCATCTTGCTAGAAATTCCTTCACTACCAACAGGAGCTAATGTATCTAACATAGATGAGGAATAATAATTAAGCCAACGTAAATCATTGGCAGTAGACTTAGCCGATCCAAAATGCAGATTAGCTACCAAATACCCACCAAAAGGAGCCGTTGCACCTGCAGTGCTTAAATAATTTTTTACGCCAACAGAGAATTCGCTATAGTGAATGCCCATCGAACCATATGGACGATAATTCTGATCACCACTCCAGCCACCACTGGGAACCACCACACTCATGGCATAAGACTCCACATCACCAAACCTCATTGAACGATTGATGGATTTAAATCCTAACTGATAAGACAGTGTAGATTTTCTTGCAACTTCATACGAAAATGCATAGTTGGTTTGATACTTTGGTGTTTCGCTCCATAAACCCGAGAAATTGGTTACCGCGTACACCGAAATCGCCTGTTTTTTTCCAAGATATCCTGGATTAAACAATGGCTCCGACGTAGCCATTTTACCATCAGAAGCAAAAGCCCAAATTGGAAGAAACAAACACCCAATGATTGTAATGAAAAGCCTTTTCATGTTATTTTCCTCCGTGAACTAAATAATACATTTGATTAAACACCCGTGACTGCGCAAAATCACTTCGCCAGCGATGCGTAAATTCTTCTTCTTTTACCTTTATCAACTTCCCATCTTTTACATCATAAACCAGTAAAAACTCTTCCCAAGTCCTATCCGAACCCAATTGGTAGTACAAATAGTATGGCAACACAGGGTATAGCAAACAACAAATGAGTAAATTACTCACCTTGAACTTTCTACGCAATAAAGTAGATTCTACAGAAGTATATGCCAAATAACGATTTCCCTCACCGCCCATAGCCTCGCCAATGAACTGAGAGTGATACAATACCATCGATTGGGTATCGTTGTTGATCCGCTCCATCATGTAATCATTGATTAACATTTGTCGATTAATCAGGTCGGTAGAAATCCCTGCAACTCCCGTAGATGAGGGAATAATTTCCAAGGAAACGTCTAATTTGTCGCCACCATCAAGCCAATAATCCACAAGTTCTTCGCGTTTGGTAGCTTCATCAAAGGGATCACGGTTGGAAGCCTCTTCGTTCCCTGTCGTATACTTGACATTGGGCTCCATTAATACCAAGTGATGAAAATCTTTTAACCCCTCAAAGCGCTTTGAATTCTTTTTTGATTTGGCCTCGGTTGTAACAGCGCTCACAGGAAAAACTCGCATCCTTCCCAAATATCCTTGCAAAGAGTCCCTATTCAACATACCATAATAAATGGCCATATAGTAATCGCCGCTCACTACGTTCGCGGCCCTGCTCCTTGCAACGCGAGAACGCGGGTTGCGAAGCGACCCATCTCCTCCCTCACCTTTGGATGTCGTACTATCCAATTTAGCCGCCTCTTCAGCAGGCAAATAATCGATAAAATCCTGCAATCGAAAATTACAAGCTCCTTGAACCAACCCAAAAATACCATGGCCCAATTGCTCCATCATTGGATCACGACCCTTAACCCTAGATGAAATCAACCACATTCGCATCGCAGCAAACGCACCAAAACTCCGCAAATCCATTTCCCTGATTCCAACAATCACAGGCCGCCAATCACCACGAGATTCCGCCACATTGCAGCCATATCGATCCAAATCGTGTTCCTTAGATTTATGCAGCAATAACCCATACAACGACATCGCTTCCAACTGGTCTAAAAATAAACTTTCTCCATACAAACGACGCATTACATGGGTGAGATAAAATAACTCCCCAAAATCCGCCCGACGTTCATAAATCAACAACAATTCATGTCGAGCCACCTTCTGCATCTCCTTGAAACGATCCTCGCCTACCAAGAAAAAAGCCTTCGTCTTCTTCGGTTCTCCATCAATCATATCACGCAAACGCACTACCCTACGATCCAAACTGGGATGGGTTTTATTCTCATCATCGCCCTGGGAAACCAGAAATTTCTGATCCTCAATGTCCGCCGCCTCCACCTTCATCTTCACTGCATCCTTCAATGTTTTTGGCAACACATAGGCATCATGTTCAAACGAATCCAACGACAATTTCAATTCTAAAAAAGGATAGTCGCCATACTTTAGCATGTCAAACACAAAAACGCCTTCCACCAAATCATAGCCCGAACGCAACATCATTTGAAACCCCTTTTCATCCGCCTCCATCTCATGATCCTTGGAAAATTGATAAAGCGACTTTAACGATTCATCTTGATCGCGTTTGCCTTTTTGTTTTTCCTGCCCAATCCTTTGTTTATAAAGTTGGAGCGAATGCTTCTGTGTGTAATGCTGGATTTCATGGGCCAAAATAAAAGCCAACTGACTCTCATTCTCTATCCGGCTAAGTAACCCTACTGTCACCATAACCACGCCGTTGCTAGTTGCATAGGCATTCACTTCCTGGGATTTCAATACATAAAACCGAAGTTCATTAAGCAAATCCTCTCTTTCATTTGCCTTCAGTAATCGCTCCGCAACTGCCTCCACAAAATGGGTTAGGGGGTCACCATACAAAACGCGACCCGACATAAGAATTTCATCTACTCCAAATACAGAGCGAATAGCATGCTCACTTTCCTGGGATTTCTCTGAGCGTTGAATGTCTTTGTCCAAGACAGTAGCTTCAGCTCGCATCGCTTTACTCACTGATGTCTCCTTAAAATCTGCCGGCATTTCGCCTTCACATTTCAGACCCTTATAAACATTGAAATCAATATTCAACTTAGATGTTTGAGCATACAAATTAAAACTACCACAAGCCCAAACACCAGCCCATAACAAGCCTTTGCAAGCCCACTCTGTCAAGTTCCGCAACATGGGCGCAACTTAAAACAAATCTTTCAACTTATCAAAAAACGACTTCTCTTTTGATGATGGCTTAAAATTCTCCGATTCGGCCAATTTTTCCAACAATGCCTTTTCCTCGCTATTGACTTTAGTGGGAACGTAAACATTCAATATAACCATTTGATCTCCCGTGCCATAGCCATTCAAATCAGGAAAACCTTTCCCTTTCAATCGCAACATCTTTCCTGGCTGTGTCCCTGCATCAATCTTGATTCTCACCTTGCCATCCAACGTGGGCACCTCAACGCTATCTCCCAAAGTGGCCTGCGTAAAGCTCAACCACAAATGATAAATTACATTGTTGTCCTCACGGGTTAAATCATCATGAGCTATGCCTTCCACCAAAACGATCAAATCGCCAGCAGAACCTCCGCCCGGTCCATAATTACCCTTGCCACTCATGCTCAACTGCATGCCTTCTGCCACCCCACCTGGAATGCGAATGCTCGTCTCAATTTCCTGCGAAATCAATCCCTGCTCGTTGGCTTCTTTGGGTTTGCTTTCAATCATTTTACCCATTCCCGAACAAACCGGACATGGGCTATTGGTGGCCATCTGACCTAAAAATGTATTCTGCACTCTACGAACTGCTCCCGTACCGTTGCACTGCTTACAGGTGGCATATTTCACGCCCTCCGCTTGCACCATCCTGCGATACTTTACTGTTTTCTCCACCCCAGCCTTCATCTCAGGAAGCGTCAGTTTTATTTTGATGCGAATATTGGAACCTGCAGACCTTCTAGATCTTCCGCCGCCACCGCCGCC
>CANHXF010000181.1 GCA_947464515.1 Flavobacteriales bacterium | reverse complement strand
GTGGTTTTGCGCAGCGATGCTCAGGTGGGTATGCCGGCGGCAGAATATTTTGGCGTTGCATCGGATGTAGTATTAGAGATTGGACTCACGGCAAATCGCGGAGATGCGGCTTCACATCTGGGAGTGGCCAACGATTTGGCGGCGTTATTAAAAGTAGATTTTCAGCGAATCACGCATCATTCATTGCCTGAAAAGCCCAAGGGTAGGTTGGTAAATATTGCGGATTCTGATTTATGTCAACGATATTTTGCCCTAGAATTTCATGGAGTTCATTTAAGTGATAGCCTAGATTTTGTGAAGCATCGTTTGCGCGCCATTGGCATTGAACCGCGGAACAATGTGGTGGACACGACCAATTATTTTCTTCATCAAACGGGTCAGCCCATGCATGCTTTTGATGCGGATTTGTTAGACGGCGATCTTGTTGTGCGTTTGGCTTTGGCTGATGAAACCTTGGTGATATTGGATGGGAAAAGCATCAAATTAGATTCACAAGATATTGTAATTGCCGATGCTAGCGGTGCGATTGCCTTGGCTGGTGTGATGGGCGGATTAAAAACGGCGGTAAACGCAAATACCAAAAATGTTTTATTAGAAGTTGCACATTTTCACCCCACGTTGGTTCGGAAATCAGCAAAACGTCATCACTTGCACACCGACGCGAGCTTTAGGTTTGAGCGGGGCGTTGATGTTGAGAATATGGCTAATGCGGCGACATTGGCTGGCGTTCATTTGGTGGAAAATTGCGGCGGAGCTTGGATTTCGAATACTGAGGTGTTGAGTGCTCCGATCGAAAATAGAATAATCGAACTGAATGTAGAAGCGCTTTGCAAATTTGCAGGACTAGAGATTCCAGCGGGTGAGATTCGCAGAATTTTAGGCCAACTTGGTTTTGGCGTGAATGAATCCAATAATCACTGGGAAGTGAGAGTCCCTGGCTGGCGAAATGACGTTTCAATTGCTGTTGATTTATATGAAGAAGTGATGCGTATTTACGGGTACGATCATGTTCCTATGGATGGCAAATTGCAGGCAACACTGGGAACTTTTGAAGGTATGGGATTGCGCAAATCGGAGAATCGGATGCGACAATACTTGATCAATCAAGGGATGTTGGAGGCGTCTACAAATTCTTTGCATCCGAGTGCTTGGTACCCCGGAATGGAGGATTTGGTATATTTGAGCAACCCGCTTAGTACGGATATGGATGTCATGCGAGCATCTTTGATTCCAGGGCTATTGCAGTCGGTGGCCTACAACATTAACAGAAAAGCCGAGTCGGTGCAACTGTTTGAAGTGGGTAGGACTTACCGAAAAACGGCGAAAGGATTTAAAGAAACACCGATGTTGAGTATGGTCTTTTGGGGTTCAGTTCAGCCGGAGAGTTGGGAGAACAGGGCGAAAATGGTCGACCTATATCATGTTAAACGCAGGGTGATGGGTATTTTGCAGAGTTTGGGTAGTAATGCATCGGCGGATAGTATTACGATTGAGCAAGCACCCAAAAATTGGTTATCGGCGGCGGAAATCAATGGGGTGGTATGGTGTGTTGAGTTTCCGTGGAGGAAATTTATCAAACAGAAAGCAGAAGTGTTAAAAGTGGTATCGGCGCCAAAGTATCCAGGCATGCGCAGGGATTTGAGCTTGGTAGTGGCTAAGGATCAAACGTTTGCCGAATTGGAAGGCGTGGTAAAAAGCATCAAATTGCCATTGTTGCAAGACGTGCGGGTGTTCGATGTCTTTGAAGGGAAGCCTTTGGATGCTGGGCAGAAAGCGGTTGCTTTGAGTTTTCATTTTTTGAATGCGGAGTCAACGTTAACGGATACGGAAGTAGATCGTTGTATGGATAAGTTGATGAAGGCCTTTGAAGCTGCAGGCGCATCGATTAGAAAGTAATTGGCCTAAGGGTAAAATCAATAAAAGTAATTGATCAGGGCCCATGAGCGATAAAAATAACAACGGGTTCTCAAGCGTAAAACGCCGGTTATCTAAAGGGATTTCGATTCTCACATTTCCCGGTTTTATTGCGGCGGCGGGGTTTGCGTTCTTGGGCAATGGTGTTGACGTTTCTTCGGATTTATTGAGTGCCAACGAGGTATTTACATACATTCATTTTTCTGGCGCCTTGTTTGGTTATGTTTTGGTGCCGCTGTTTTTTGTGTTCGTTTTATTGTGGCAAAAGAAGATATCGAGGATAGAAATGCCCATCCTATCGGATAGGAAATGGGGGTTTTTGGGTGCAGTAGCTGGTGCCATTCAAGTTTTTATGTTGACATGGATTGATGCGCCGGAGAGGGCGGGAAGACAGCTGAAAACGCTATCGAAATATGTAAATGGAGACACAGTGAATACTTTGAAAAGCATTTACTTGGCGAGTTCAGACCCTAGAGTGGGTTTGTTGGTTGATGAAATTCAATCCTACACGTTGGTTGTGTTACTGGGTTTGCTGCTGATGTATGTTTTTGTCTGGATGGGAAAAAAGCTATCGATTCACATGTGCGCTGCTGCCGCGGTGGTCACACAATTATTTATAGGCATGTTTCATTTGTACAATACAATCCCTGTTGATCAACAATTTACAAAATCATTTGGATTGCCTTGGGGCGGATGGGGTAGCGATTGGCTGCTTCCGTTCACATTGGGTTTTCTGTTTTATGGCGGCGGACTTTTGGCTTTAATCTATTGGGCGAGGCGAGCAGAACGGGCTCATTCCCATGATGAGTTATTGGGTGGATTGGCGTTGGGGGTATCAGTTCCATTGATGGGACTCTTGATGTAATCAGTTATTTATTTATATGTTCTATTTTCGCACAATGGAACTGACCAGTGTAATTTACGAGAAACGTGGCAACGCGGCGCATATCACCTTAAACCGTCCGGATGTTTTCAATGCGTTTGACGAAACCCAGAGCTACGACTTGCAGGCGGCGTTAAAGGAAGCGAACAAAGACGCTGAGGTGCGTGTTGTTATTTTAACAGGCGCTGGCAAGGCTTTTTGTAGTGGTCAGGATTTGAAAGCTATCGCAGGGTCAAAAAATCGATCTTTGAGTGACTCATTGTACAAGCGATACAATCCCATCATCAAAGCGATGCGGGAAATGCCAAAACCCATCATCGGAAGAATAAATGGAGTGGCAGCGGGCGCGGGTGCATCTTTGGCGTTGGCATGCGACTTTATTGTTGCGGTAGATACGGCATCGTTCATTGAAGTTTTTGTAAATGTTGGCTTGGTCCCAGATTCAGGATCTTCATACTTTTTGCCCAAAGCAATTTCACCGGCGCGTGCGTTTGAAATGGCGACGATGGCACCCAAAGTGAGTGCGGAAAAGGCATTGGAGTGGGGTTTGATTAACCGAGTGGTGAGCGCGGATTTGTTAGATGAGGAAGTAAATAAGATTTCGGATTATTATGCCCAAGCGCCTACGATGGCTATTGGAATGATCAAGAAAATGCTGAATAAGGCGGGTCACTCAGATTTGCAGACAATGCTTCAATACGAAGCCTACTGTCAGGAAATTGCTGGAAGATCCAATGATTATCGCGAAGGGGTATCGGCATTTAACGAAAAGAGAAAGCCGGTTTTTAAGGGAAATTAAGGGCAACTTTCTTTCAAAAGATGTAATTTGCAAACTCTATGGGCGTTTTTCATTGTTTTCACAAGCGTATTGCCTTTTTAGCGCTTTTATTGTTTGGGCTTTCTCAACAGAATGTAATCGCGCAAGTCGTTGAAAATCCGCACATGAATGAGCCATGCGGCTTTGCTACGGTTTTGGACCAATTGGAAGCTCAGTATCCAGGGTTTAAAACAAAATTTGATGCGCAGACATTGAAATTGGTTAAGGCTAATCCTGTCATCGAATCGAGAAAAAAGCGCATTACCGATACCATTTTTTACTACGATACGATTTATACGGTGCCTGTTGTTTTTCATGTGCTTTACAATGTAGCCAATGAAAATTTGAATGATTCATTGTTAATTTCTCAGATTGAGGTATTGAATAGAGATTTTAATCGTAAAAATCCGGATACGGTAAAAACGCGGGGTATTTTCAAATCAAGGGCTGGTTCTGCGCGGATTCAATTTGTGTTGGCATCGGTGGATCCGAATGGTGTAGCGACCAATGGGATGATTCACAAGCCCACAACCAAAACCACTTTTGGATCAAACACTGGGCAATTGGCTGATTTGATGAAGTCTTCATCTACGTCTGGCGACGACCCTTGGGATCCTACAAAATATTTGAATATTTGGGTTTGCGATTTGAGCGTGAACAATCAAGACAATTTATTGGGCTATGCCTTTCCACCCTATGGTCATCCGTCGTGGACGAGTGGATCTTGGGTCGCCGATAACCGTCAGGGAGTGGTATTGCATTACAAAGTAGTGGGGAGGAATAATCCACGTGCAACCGGTGCCATCGCTTCCGCCAATATGGGTAGGTGTGCGGTTCATGAGGTGGGACATTATTTTGGGCTGAGGCATATTTGGGCCGATGATCAATTCAATGCGAATAAGTGTACATTGGATGATTACATTGACGATACCCCACTACAAGGCATTGGAGCGGGATTTACATGTAATTTGGGCGGAAACACTTGTATCGAGCCTAAAAACGACATGCCTGACATGTT
>CANHXF010000180.1 GCA_947464515.1 Flavobacteriales bacterium | reverse complement strand
TAACAACATCAAAACGGTAATGACTTTTGTTCCAGAAGGAGAGAGGAGCAGCGATAGCATCGATATTACTTGGGTTTTGTATAAGCCGAACAAGCAAGGGGGGACAGATTCTATTACTTGCACCACCGCCGAATTTGAAGCCAAAATGGGCGAGGGGTATCAATTTGATGCAGCAAAATCTCAACGAAAGAAATTGGTGATCGAAGGGTATAAGTCGCCCATTCACGATTTTGCCATCAATAACAATCAAACCGGTGCCGACATGAAAGATACGTTTTTAGATGCCGAAGGGTATCAATTGGTATATGTCGCTCCCTACATCGATCAAGCCTACACTGGAGGAATGGATGATTTGCGTGCCTTGTTTACTTGGGGAAATGCGAATGGCGTGAGAATTTATCCCTTAACGGCATCATCGGATCAACCTGCGGGAGAGTTTGCGAAAGCAAATAAGTTGCCTGTGACGTTTTATTCGGCCGATCAAAAGATGCTGATGACGATGGCTAGGTACAATCCAACGGTGTTCTTCCTAAAAGGCGCTCAGATCTTGGGTAAGTGGAGCGGACGGGATTTGCCAGATACGGAGGACTTAGAGGAGTTGAAGCAGGCCGCCGAAAAATTGGAAGCCCAGAAATAAGAATTTCTTTTGTTCTATCCTTGGACAGGGGATAAATCGGGATGGAAATTGGTTAAAGGCTCAAATTGGATACAAACATGAAATCTATCGCTAAGAAAATTGCATTCTTATTTTCGGTGTTGTTGGGATTGGTGTTATTCATCTTTGTGTTGTTTCAGGCGATGCCAAATGCAGAGGAAATGCTCACGTCCCAGAGGGCTGATGCGAAGACGAAAGCCGCCATTGTTGCCGAGTTGGGTTTGGATGAACCGTTGGGTAAACAAGCACTTTATTATATCAACGATTTATCGCCCCTTTCCTTTTACGATAGCAGTTCCAAGAAATTGTCGATGCTTACCGGTTTTGGTTTGAGCAAGGGCAAAATACAGTGTTGGATAAAATTGCCTTACCTACGGACATCGTTTCAGAGCAAGCAGCCCGTGGGTGGAATGTTGTTTCAGGCATTCATTGGCACGATGGTCTTGGCGATTGCTGCCATGTTGCTCGCCTTGGCGATTGGAATTCCTTTGGGGGTTTTGGCGGCGATGCGACAGGGGAAATGGGTGGATCATATCATAGTTGGATCTTCCGCAATAGGGATTTCGATGCCTAGCTTTTTCTCTGCGATGTTGTTTTCGTGGCTGTTTGGATTTGTGTGGCATGAATATACGGGTTTGCCGATGACAGGTAGTTTGTGGGAAATCGACGAAATGGGTGAAAGTCGCACCTTGATGTGGTCGAATATGATTTTACCAGCCTTGGCTTTGGGTATTAGGCCTTTGGCGGTTTTTATCCAACTGACAAGAAATACCATGGTTGAGATGCTTGCCCAAGATTTTGTACGGTCGGCCAAAGCAAAAGGATTGTCAACCTGGCAGGCAACTTGGAAACACGCGTTACCAAATGCGTTGAATCCGCTAATTACGAGTGTGGGCGGGTGGTTTAGCAGTTTGTTGGCGGGATCCTTCTTTACAGAATATATTTTTCAATGGCGGGGTTTGGGGAAGGTGACGATTGAAGCATTGCAACAATCCGACTTTCCGGTGGTGATGGGGGCGGTTTTATTCACAGCTTGTGTGTTCTTTATTCTGCATACGATTACAGAACTGTTGTATGTTTGGATTGACCCTCGCGTGAGATATGAATAAACTTTACTTAGTTGGATTGCCGGCATCAGGAAAAACGACAACCGCAAAATGGTTGGCCAACAAATTGGGTTGGACTTTTGTGGATTTGGATCAGATGATCGAATCTCAATTGGGGATGAGCATTTCGGGGATTTTCGAAACCCATGGTGAGGAGTTTTTTAGGGAAACAGAGGCAAAGTGTTTGCGCGATACCCTTCGCATGGAGCATGTAGTTGTAGGCTGTGGAGGGGGTACAGCAGCGTATCACGGCAACATGGATTGGATGAAAATTCATGGGCTTACGCTCTTTTTGAATACTTCTCTTGATGTTTTAGTGGGTCGCATCGGTGCTGAATTGGCCCAACGCCCTATGTTTTCGGGGAAAAACGAGTCGGAAATCCTTAATAAATTATCACAAATTGCAGAAAATCGCAGTATTTACTACAGTTCTGCTAAAATAGTGTGGAATAGAAGTGAGCCAAACGACATGTTGTATCGTGTTGTTAATCAGATGATTGCGTAAAAACGGGCTCCGTTTTTTTTCAAATTGTTAATTTCTCGTGTAAAAGTTCATTGTACATGTGTATTCACTGCACTTGACAAACTAAATCCCTTGTTTACTTTTGGAACATTAACAAAAACTAAAATCATATAAAATGAACAAATCAGATTTAATTGGAAGAATGGCTGGCGATGCTGGCATTACCAAAGCTCAAGCTGCTTCTGCATTGAACAGCTTCACAACTGCCACTGCTGAAGCCTTGAAAAAAGGTGACAAAGTAATCTTGGTAGGATTCGGAACTTTTTCAGTAAGCGAGCGCAATGCACGTACTGGCCGTAACCCACAAACTGGTGCTGAGATTAAAATCGCTGCTAAGAAAGTTGCGAAATTTAAAGCAGGTGCTGATTTGAACGCAAACATCTAATTAGAATTACTTTCAAAAAAGAAAGCCCCCCGTTTATCGGGGGGCTTTCTTTTTTTATAAGCCATCGTACATACAAAACTCATTTAACTTTGTAGCATGCACATTCATCCACGAAAAGCATTTTTACAATACCAAGCGCAAACCAGCCCCAATCCAATGGCCTTGCATGTGGTAAAAGCAGAAGGCAATTACTTGTTTGATGAAAACGGAAAACGATATCTGGATTTAATTGCGGGCATTTCGGTTTGCAATGTGGGTCATCAACACCCTTCTGTTGTAAGTGCAGTGATTGAACAAGCCCAAGCCTTTATGCATGTGATGGTATATGGGGAAACAGTTCAAACGCCCCAAAGTATGTATGCTGCGGCATTGGCATCGCACTTGCCCGAATCACTTTCCTGCTGCTATTTTGTCAACTCGGGCGCTGAAGCAATCGACGGGGCGATGAAACTAGCAAAGCGCGTAACCGGTAGAACGGATTTCGTTGCCCAAACGGACGCCTACCACGGAAGTTCTCAGGGTCCATTGAGTTTGATGAGCAACGAATATTATTCTCAAGCTTTCAGGCCCTTGTTGCCATCGGTGCATTTTGTTGATCAAAATGATATTGAAGCATTGGATTCATTGCCTTGGAATAAAATTGCGGGGGTAGTGGTGGAAACCATTCAGGCGGAAAGGGGCGTGAAATTGGCGAAACTAGAATATCTAAAGGCGTTACGACAGAAGTGTACGGATCATTGTGCTTTGCTGATATTTGATGAAATCCAAACGGGAATGGGAAGAACGGGATCTTTGTTTTCATTTGAGCAATACGATGTAATTCCTGATGTGTTGGTTTTAGGGAAGGCGCTCGGCGGAGGAATGCCCATGGGGGCATTCCTCGCCTCGCGCCCCCTAATGAATACGCTATCCAATAATCCAATTCTTGGACATATAACAACCTTTGGTGGGCATCCAGTGGCCTGCGCAGCAGGCCACGCCGCATTCAATGTCCTGCTTGATGAAAAATTGATGGATACAGTATCCTCAAAATCTGAGCTCTTTAAGGAATTGCTAATACACCCCCAAATTAAGCAAGTTCATGGCATGGGTTTACTGCTAGCTGTTGAACTTGATTCTTTCGATACCGTAAATGCATGTATACAACAAATGCTAGATCAGAATCTCTTCGCAGATTGGTTCCTCTATGCACCCCATTGCCTTAGAATTTGCCCTCCGTTAACCATCACAAATCAAGAAATTCATTTGGCTTGTACGTCGATTTTGCAAATATTGGATAAAATGTAACCCTTGTTTTGGGGGTAATCAATACTATATTTGTTTTATAGAAACGGTTTTTGCGATTTTTGCAACAACTCAATTCTATTTTCGGATGATTCGCAAATACCTACATCACACACTGATAGCCTTGGTTTTTATGCTAGGGTTGATTTCTATGCAGTCCTGTGAGAGAATCAACGAACACAAAGAAAATGGTTTGCAATTGGCCACAGATTTTTGTGTGATGCAATCCGAACTCGCTTCAATCATCGAAGTTGCCGATGAAATGGGTGATCAAACAACGGGAAAAGGGACACCCCCAAAATTCGTCCTTGGAGCATTCGGAAAAGCGGCTTCAGTTAAAATTTTAGATTCAACTTTTTTTGATGGAGATGCAATTGAATTCGAAATCAATTTCGGACCCAATAATCTGCCACTTTCCGAGAATCAACGTGGATTTGATGGAAAGTATCGCGCGGGCATAATGCACATTAAAATTCAATCGCATTACATAGAAAATACGGCAAAACTTGAAATCGAAATAGATAAGTCGGACAATTTCTGGGTGGGTGCCAATCCAAACCAACCCAAAAACATCGCAATTTCCTGCTCCACGATCCGCCAAGATTCAAAAACCCATAGCCTAGCAATTGAATCGTTAGATTTTTTTGGTCAGAAAAAAATCTCAATAGAAGGGACTGTAC
>CANHXF010000179.1 GCA_947464515.1 Flavobacteriales bacterium | reverse complement strand
GTTGGGAAGCCCATTGCACGGTAAATAATTCCTGAATAGAAATCTACGTTAGGGAACAATTTGCGCTCAATGAAATATGGATCTGTAAGTGCAGCCTCTTCCAATTGCTTTGCGATATCCAACACAGGATCATTCACTCCAAGTTTTTCCAATACATCGTCGCATGCCTTTTTGATGATCTTAGCGCGAGGGTCAAAGTTCTTATAAACTCTATGACCGAAGCCCATCAAACGGAAAGGATCGTTTTTGTCTTTCGCTTTGTTGATCCATTTTTGAACATCACCACCATCATTTTGAATTTGCTCAAGCATTTCCAAAACTTCTTGGTTGGCACCGCCATGCAAAGGACCCCAAAGGGCTGAAATACCTGCAGAGATGCTACTGTATAAATTTGACTGTGAACTACCTACTACGCGAACTGTGCTTGCACTACAGTTTTGCTCGTGATCGGCATGTAAAATTAATAATTTGTTCATCGCACTAACCAATACTGGATCTGGCTCGTACTCTGGCATTGTTACCTGACCAAAGGTCATATTGAGGTAGTTGGCCACATAATCCAAGCTATTTTTTGGATACACTGTAGGATGACCGTTGCGTTTTTTGTAGATCATCGCACAGATTGTAGGCATTTTGGCCATCAAACGAATGATGGTTCTGTTGATTGCTTCTTCTGGACGATGTGGGTTCAAGGCCTTAGGATAGTATAATCCCAATGCGGCGACCATACTAGATAGCTGACCCATGGGGTGAGACCCTGTTGGGAATGCTTTGAACATGGCTTCCAAACCTTCGTTAGCCAAAGTGTGTTCGCGAATCGCATTTTCAAATTCTGCATATTCTGTTGCGTTGGGCAATTTTCCATAAAGCAACAAATAGGACACTTCTAAGAACGATGCGTGTTCCGCCAAATCTTCAATTGAGTATCCGCGGTGATGCAAAATTCCCAATTCACCATCCAAAAATGTGATAGCACTTTTGGTAGATCCTGTATTTTTAAAACCAATATCTAACGTGATATGTCCCGTTAAATCCCTCAACTTGCTGATATCAATGGCTTTTTCACCTTCGGTTCCAACGATTACTGGGAATTCGTACTCTTTTCCTTCTACGATAATTTTTGCTATTTCAGACATGGGTAATTTTTAAACGGATTTTGGCTTGTGCGAATATAGTTTATCGGCGGAAAATCCCCAAGTGGGGTGGACAACTCCTGCCGAATATCACAATTATTTAACCACTAATTTCATCAAAACCCTTGGCGGTAAGTTGAAATCGGGTTTTGCGAATTTTATCAATATCAAAGGAACTTAGCACTTTGTCGTCTTTGCCAATCGCTTTGATGTAACGGTAATGATGCAATTGACGAATGATATCAACGGTGACATTAATCTGTATGCCGGTATCCTCCATCACTGTAATGGGAGTTTCTGCGTGAATTAAGCAGAGCAATACTTTTCGTTCATCGTCGCCGATTTCAAACATCAGTCGAACTTTTCAGGACGCATCTGCGGGAAGAACAACACTTCTTGGATGCTCTGTTGATTCGTAAGCATCATGGTAAGGCGGTCAATTCCTACACCCAAACCACTGCTAGGTGGCATCGCATATTCCAGCGCGCGAACAAAATCATGGTCGTATGCCATCGCTTCCTCGTCGCCACGTGCTGCCAATGCTAGTTGGTCTTCGAACCTTTCTCGTTGATCGATAGGGTCGTTTAGCTCGGTATAAGCGTTTGCAATTTCCTTTCCGTTCACAAAGAGTTCAAATCGCTCAACCAATCCGGGCTTGGAGCGATGCTTTTTTGTCAGCGGACTCATTTCGATCGGGTAATCGGTAATGAATGTGGGTTGGATCAAATGCTTTTCTGCGCATGCACCAAAGATTTCATCGATCAACTTGGCGACACCCATTTGCGATGTGACTTCACAGCCTAAATTTTTGGCTGCGGCACCCAATTCGGCCTCTGACTTTCCTTCGATATCTATATCGCCATATTTCTTAATTGCTTCTGCCATTGTGAGACGAGCGTAGGGTTTGGCAAAAGAAATTTCGTTTTCACCCACCATAACGGTAGTTGAGCCGGCGACATCCATTGCGCAGGTGTCCAGCATTTCTTCTACGAAGTCCATCATCCAATAGTAGTCTTTATAGGCGACGTAAATTTCTAAACCGGTAAATTCTGGGTTGTGCGTACGATCGATGCCTTCATTGCGGAAGTTTTTTGCAAACTCATACACACCATCGAAACCTCCAACGATCAAACGTTTTAGGAACAATTCATTGGCGATACGCAAGTACAAAGGAATATCTAAGGCATTGTGATGGGTCATAAATGGCCTTGCAGCGGCACCCCCATGAACGGTTTGAAGAATAGGTGTTTCTACTTCGAGGTAGCCTTTATTATTGAAGGTGTTCCTCAAACTTTGAATCACTTTGGTTCGCTTGATAAACGTTTCTTTGAATTGCGGATTCACTACCAAATCCACGTAGCGCATTCTGTAACGGGCTTCGGGGTCGCTAAATGCATCGTACACATTTCCTTCGGCGTCTTGCTTTGGCAAAGGCAATGGATTTAGACATTTCGATAACAGCATGAGCTCGGTTACATGCACCGAAAGTTCACCGGTTTGTGTAGTGAATACATGGCCTTTTACCCCAATGATATCACCAATGTCAAGCAATTTTTTGAATACGGTATTGTAAAGATCTTTGTTTTCGTCTGGGCAGATTTCATCGCGGTTCACATAAATTTGAATACGTCCGCTAGAGTCTTGTAGGTCAGCAAATGCAGCTTTTCCCATGATACGACGGGTCATAAGTCGACCTGCCAAAACCACTTCCTTCCATTTCTGATCTTCCGAGCTGTTTTCGTAATCTTTACGAATATCGATTGCCAAGCAATTTACGGGGTAAAGGGCAGCGGGGTAAGGATCGATGCCAAGGGCTCTTAATTGATCGAGCGATTGGCGGCGAAGTAGTTGTTGTTCGTTAAGGGTAGTTTCCATGCGATTTGGCTTGCAAAATTAGCCAAAATTCGCGATATTATTGGGGAGAATCGTTGGGTGTTTCCTTGGTGCTTTCGGCGGTTGATTCTTCATCATTCGAAACGTCAGGCGGAGCAGATTTGCTACTTCCAAAGGCCATTTCGATGGAGTCCTTGGAGAAAAACGAATTCTGACCAATGATCATCACGGCAACACCTACTGTAATACAGGCATCGGCGAAGTTCCAGATGGGAGAAAAGAAGACAAAAAACTGGCCACCCCACAGCGGCAACCATTCCGGTAAGTGACCTTCCCACAGCGGAGCGTAGAACATATCAACTACCTGACCTTCAAACCAACTACCAATATATTGGTTATCAGCAGCATAGATTACTCCATAAAAAACAGAGTCGATGATATTGCCCAAAGCACCGGCAAGCACGAGCGACAGCGACAGTAGCAATCCCCAGTGCGCATTGTTTTTGATGCTTTTAACGAGGTACCAAAATCCCACAAATGATACGATGATGCGGAACAATGTGAGTATTAATTTGCCCACTTTGCCACCGCCAAAGAGCTTCATTCCATAGGCCATGCCATCGTTTTCGATGAAATAAATTTTAAACCAATCTCCAAAAATGGGTAGGATTTCGCCCAACATGAAGTGGGTTTTAACGTAGATTTTAATGCATTGATCGATGCTGAGGAGCGTCAATATGAGCACCACCGGAATAATGAATTTCCGGGTTTTAAACGGGGATACAGTAATGTTTGACAAGGGGTATTAACGCTTCAATTTGGCCTCGATGGTTTGCGTAGTATGAGGTACAGCGCGCAGTCTTTCTTTCGGAATCAATTTTCCTGAAGTTTTACAAATACCATAGGTTTTGTTTTCGATGCGAACGATAGCGGCTTCCAAATTTTTGATAAATTTTAATTGGTGCGCAGCCAACTGATTGAGGTTTTCTTTCTCAAAGGTATCGGCGCCATCGTCTAAAGTGAGATAGTTGTTGTTTGTACCATCCCCACCGCCTTGGTTACCATCTTTAAGATTGTTTTGGATGGTTTTGAACTCATCCTTGGCGATTTCCATTTTTTTCAAGATGATTTCCCTGAACTCTTGCAGTTCTTCATCGTTGTACCTGGTCTTTTCTTTTTCCATAACTAAACTTTCATTAAGGTGATATGAACGGGGTAATCGTACACATCAAGCACGTGCTCACTATCTTCTTCGGTTTCTTGAATCGATAGGGCCAATACTTCGCCACAAATATAAGTGTTAAAATGCTTTACACTTTCTACCAATGCATTATCGGCTTTGTATTTAACATGAATTTTATCTGTAACATCCAATCCGATGTCTTTTCTGAGGTTCTGAATACGATTCACAAATTCTCTTGCCATGCCTTCCAAATGCAGACTTTCGCTAATTGTGATATCCAAAGCCACGGTAGTTCCATTCTCAGAAGCCACCAACCAACCCGGCATATCTTGGGTTACGATTTCCACATCCTCCATTTGCAATTCGGTGGGATTTCCGTTCAAATTCACTGTGATACGCTGCTCGTTTTCCATCTCGCGGATCTGCTCTTGCGAAAAACCTTGAACAATCGCCGCCATTGCCTTCATTTCACCACCCAATTTTTTACC
>CANHXF010000178.1 GCA_947464515.1 Flavobacteriales bacterium | reverse complement strand
GAATAAATCCAGCCAGATCGCCGCCCAAAGCCAAAATCAGCTGACCTTCTAAGTTGTTCTTGAGATAATAAAAAATCAAGCCCATCAAAATTGCAACAATCAAAAACACTTGTCGGTCAAAGTCATAACGCAACAATATCCAAGCAATAAAACTCCAAAAAATGTAGCCCAACACAAACCACAAATGATAATAAGGATTCAAGAGGTAATTCATCCATCCCTTCCACAAAGGCGAAGGATGCGATGCAAAAGCCCCTAAATACATGGCGTAAACCAACATCGCAATCGACCAAGGCAACAAAACGCGGGAGCCATATTTCCCAAAAAACTGACCGATACTCAGCGATCGAACCGAATCAATATTGAGTAAATAGCCCGATAATCCCACAAAAAGGGGCATGTGGAAACTGTAAATCACATAACGACCAAAATTGTCGAGGACCTTGCCCTGCAGCACGTGACCCACGATCACCATGACAATCAAAAAACCCTTGAGTCCGTCAATATTCCGGTTTCTGCCTTCCATCCGAACTGCAAGGTTACTATTTTCTGTCAGTATACAAAATCAAAGATCCGAGGCGTTTCTTACCACATCCTAATTCCCTTCTGCCTGTATTAACGATCAAATCCGCCAATTCCAGTAGTTAAATCCACTCACCCAACTCCAACCATCTCAACCCCTTTTCATCCAAATCATCGTTTACCTGTTGCAATTCCGCACTCGCCGATGAAATTCGCTCAAACTCAGTACTCAAGCCACCTAACTCCGTTTCCAACAGTTTCTTCTTCGCTTCCAACGCCTCAATATCTTTCCCCAATTGCTCGTATTCAAATTTCTCCTTAAAGGTCAACTTTCGTTTCTCCTCCGATTTGGCATTCCCCGCAGCGCCCTCTTTCAACCCAGCATCAACCGCCGAACTCGCACCGTGTAACGTCCCCGATTTCTTCCCCGCATCCGCCGCTCCTTGCAAAGAACCTGCAGCCTTGCCTGCCTGACTCTTATTGCCAGAACCCTTTCCACTCGCCTGCGCATCGTCCCATTCCTTCCAAGTTCTGTATTCCGTGTAATTCCCTGGAAAATCCCTCACCTTGCCCTCGCCCTCAAACACAAATACGTGATCCACCAACTTATCCATAAAGTATCGATCATGCGTTACCACCAACACACAACCCGAATAATCCATCAAAAACGCTTCCAACGTAGCCAATGTCAAAATATCCAAATCATTGGTAGGCTCATCCAAAATCAAGAAATTGGGGTTCTTGATTAGCACCATCATCAAAAACAAACGACGTCTTTCGCCACCGCTCAAACGACTTACTGCGTTGTATTGGGTCTCGTTAGCAAAGCCAAATCGCAATAAAAACTGTGATGCGGACAGATTAGTACCATCGGCCAAAGGCAAATACTCGGCAACATCCTTTACCACATCAATTACACGTTTATCCTCCGCAACGGGAATCCCCTGCTGTGAGAAATATCCAAAAACCAAGGTCTCCCCTGCCGTAATCTTACCCTTGTCGGCCTTTTCCAAGCCCATAATCATATTCAACAGCGTGCTTTTTCCCACACCATTCGGACCCACAATGCCAATCTTCTCACCGCGTTTAAACGTATAAGTAAAATCGCCCAAAATGGGTTGCGCGCCATAGGCCTTTTCCAAGTGCTGAATCTCCAAAATCTTCGATCCCAAACGCTCCATCTTCACCCCAAACTCCACCTTCTGCTGCACATAGGGACCTTTCACCTTCTCGGCCAAATCATCGAACGCATCAACCCTACTTTTACTCTTGGTTGTACGCGCTTTGGGCATCTTTCTCACCCATTCCAACTCCCGCCTAAAGGTATTGCGATTCTTCTCTCTCTCACTGGCCTCCACCTCTTCGCGCATCGCCTTCTTCTCTACAAAATAGCCGTAATTTCCCTGATAAGAATACAAAACGCCCCTGTCCAACTCCAATATTTTATTGCAAACACGATCCAAAAAATAACGATCATGCGTCACCAACAACAACGTCAAATTTTTATCACTCAAATACTCCTCCAGCCACTCAATCATATCCAAATCCAAGTGGTTGGTAGGCTCATCCAAAATCAACAAATCGGGCACATCAATCAAAACCCTCGCCAAAGCCACACGCTTCTTTTGTCCGCCACTCAACACACCCACCGGCTTGGCCATATCCGATTCATGGATATTCAATTTGCCCAAAACCTGCTTCGCCCTGGCTTCGTAATCCCAACTCTCCGACATCGTCATTTCTGTTGTTGCCAAGTCCAACCGCTTCTCCGTTTCATCCGAAGGGGCATCAGAATACGCAATCAACGCCGCCTCATATTCCTTCAAAGCCAAAATCGAGGGGGTGGTTCCAACAAAGAGGTTTTCCAAGACCGAAATCGACTCATTCAAAGCCGGATCTTGAGGCAAATACTCCCAATTGATATCTTTTCGAATACTAAAATTTCCAGCATCAGGCTTGTCGTTCCCCGCCAAAATATTCATCAAACTGCTTTTCCCTGAACCATTTCCAGCGATCAATGCCACCTTCTCACCACGACTCAATCCGAAGGTAATTTGATCAAACAATACCTTTTCATTCCAACTCTTACTGAGTCCTTCTACCGATAAATAATTCATGTTTTTGCACTACTACTTCAAAAAGCAGCAATTATTCCGCAAAAATACGGCTTATTCACGGTCTCACTTGCCCAAAATAATTAGATATTTGAAGTGACACAAAACGATGCGATTTACGATTCACTCTTTTTATTCCTGTTTCCTCTGTTTTCTTTGTTGGACTGCACCCAATGGAGTTTTCAGTCAGGCCACGCTAGTTCAACCGCCCAATGCAGCACCAAGTCAAGGTAGAGTTGAGCGATTAAATTATTTCCCCTCGGCCTTTGTGACCGCCAGAAACGTAGATGTTTGGCTACCCAGCGATTACGACACCCATAATAAATATGGCGTGATTTACATGCACGATGGACAGAATCTGTTCGATGGCAACAGCACCTGGAACCACCAAGAATGGGGGATCGATGAGTCCGTAGCTGCCTACAATTCCAGCATCTCTTCCACCAAAAAAAATCAAACTGATAGCAGTAATTCAGACCTATCCCCAAAAACAGAGTACATCGTGGTAGGCATCTGGAACGATGGCGTGAACCGCCACTCAAACTACTTTCCGCAAAAGGTCTATGAATCGCTGACCGCCAAAGAAAAAGCGGCCATCATGGAGGCGAAACGACAGAATCAGTCCGATGTGTTTCAAAACCCCATCAACAGCGACGACTACCTCAAATTCATCGTCTACGAGCTCCGTCCATTCATCAACAAGACCTACAGTACCCATACAGATCCCGCGCACACCGTCATTGGAGGTTCTTCGATGGGCGGTTTGATTTCCATGTACGGCATTTGTGAATACCCGGGAGTCTTTGGCACTGCCGCTTGCTTTTCAACGCATTGGCCTGGCATTTTTGAAATGAAAAATAACCCCATTCCCGATGCCATGGTGCGATATTTCAAAAAGAACCTGCCCGATCCCATCGACCACAAATTCCTATTTACGCACGGCACCGAGGGACTCGATGCTTTGTACGGACCCACCCAAAAACGGATTGATAAGATCATGACAAAGTCTGGGTATAGAAGCTACATTAAAAACGAACCCCTTTTTTTGGGTAGCAACTGGAAAACCCAGGTCGACCAAGGACTCGGCCATGAAGAATCCACTTGGCAAAAGCAATTCAGAGAAAACATCGAATTTTTACTGTTATTCAATTATCGTGTAATTGATGCAATTCAATTTTAATTAATTGTAAAGGCAATTCAATTTGGTGGTAATATACGTAGGTAGTGTGTATTCTATACAATGACAAATACGCAATCCGAAATTATCACAAATACAATAAAATCAATACCTTACAAGCAATTTGTAAATCATAGGTGATTGTCTTAGTTTCGTATATAATCTAGTTAGCGGCAAGCATAGGACGACACACCAACATCAATGAAACTAAAGCCAATTTCAATATTGACAATCTTAATTTCTACTCTGTTTTCTTGCAAGGACAGTGGAGAAAGTGTTTTTACCGACAAGACCTATCAAGACACAATTAAACAAAATATTGGCGGTTTATTAGTTCGCAACATTCATCATTACAATGACTTTCATTCTTACGACTACGACATTGAATATTCATACTCGGACAAATTTGACAGTATCAACAAAATTGGTTCAGGTAGTTTTCATGGACAAGAGCCACCCAAAGACGAACAACTTATTCGACTTGGCAAATGGATAATTTTCAAAACAAGCGGTGACAGAGATAAAGACTTTGTATATATTGGCAGTAGCAATAATTTCTGGACAAAATATGAAATATCACCAGAGACAATCGAACAAAAAGATTTATGGAAAGCACAAAAAATTAAAACTCGTACAGATAATTGGGACGCTGTTTCAAAGGTTAAAGAAATAGATTCAAATGGAAATGTTACTGTGCTTTACACCTTCGTTAAAGAAAAATTCATCCCGTTCTTTAAAACTGGAAAACGCCAGGTAATTTATAGTTTAAATAAAGAAACAGGCAGACTTGAAATGACTAAAATTACTGACAACTAAAATGGACAATCAACAGACGACAGATAGAAT
>CANHXF010000177.1 GCA_947464515.1 Flavobacteriales bacterium | reverse complement strand
TTGGTCATAACAGAAGCTGCCGCTAATGTTATTGAGTGATTTTCATTAGGATTAAAAGACATGCTGCGAATTTATGTAGTTCCAACCGATAGATTTAGTATCATTTTTGGTATTTATTTAATATCAAATAGGGTATAGAGGCTTTATTTGCTGATTTTATATTTCGAAGTTTTCTTTTAGCAAGATGCAATCAGGAAATGGGACCCTAAAATCTTTATTTAAGCAACGTCACCGTACTGCTGAACGTGTATTCTTTATTTTCACGAGAAGCCTTAACCGTGTATACATAAACTCCCTGTGGCATATCCGCAGCGGGTTTCCAAATAGCGGTTGACCCGTCCTGCTGATATATTTTTTGGCCCCATGAATTGAAAATCGTCAAGGTGAAATGATCAAACCCATAATTGAAAATTTCAAATTCATCGTTTAATCCATCGCCATTGGGTGTAAATGCACTGGGCGCAAACAAGGTGGCCTGATATCCCAAACAATAACTGTTGCTTTGCGATTCGTAGGCGAGGTCGCTGCTTTGGGCTTTTACGATATAGCACTTCTGGAATTTCTTGGGCTGCACAAAATCTTTGTCGCTGAATTCCGTATCCTTTTGGTTATTCAAAGGCTGCCAATTCGATGTTTCAATATCGTAGGTGCCAAATGATTCATGCCTTTTCACACCGCCATTGGTGGTCCAGTCTTCGTAGGGCGTCCATGTAAGCAGCGCCGTTGGAAAGTCGGATTTTGACGCGGGCTCAACCTCCGTGACTTTCAGGAAAATCGTTTTTCCGATATTGCTTTTCAAGCCACCCAGGTTCTCGCAACTGTCTTTGGCTTGGATCTCGTATGTGTGTGATTGGTCGATTTCGGCCGACAGGTAATCCTTAAAAAACGTATCGTTCACAACAGCATGTAACTGCCCATTGCGATACACGTGATAGCTTTTGGCATACGGAACAGGCTTCCATTCGGTGAGTGTAGTTGTGTTGTTTATGACTGTGCTGCGTTTGAGTTGAGGCTTATATCCGGCAGTGATTCCAGGGGTGATAGCCAATTTTACAGAATCTTGCGTGATACAACCTGAAGGCCCGTATAGTTTCTGATACAGTGTGAAACGACCAAAATGTTGAATAAGGACTTTATTGATTGCCTGATCAAATCGATTGTTCGGCACCAACGATGGTTTGAAATGATAGACTGTTGAATCTGTAGGATCGGTAAACAAGCGTCCAAACTCGACGTTCAGCGGTGAACATCCAGTGGTTTTATCAATGGCGAGTCCCGGCCTTGGTGCGGGCAGGATTGAGATGTTTTGGATTGCCTTGAAGGTGTCGACGCACCTGCCATCGCTGACTTGCAGTTGTACATTGAATTTGCCAGAGGTCGTATAGGTGTGCTTGATGGATTTGTTTTTGGGCATGATGTTGCCGGGCGAAGTCAAGCTCGTATCGGTTCCATCGCCAAAATCCCATTTCCAAGTATGACTTTTCTTTTGAAGGATGGATGAGTCAGAAAACTCAACGGCAATCCATTGACAGCCGACTGTGTTTTTTGTGTAGTACTTGGCGATGGGTTCTGGCAGTATCTCTATAGAATCCGAATACCATACCCAACCACCATCGGCGGTGATGGACTTGAGCAACACCTTGTATTTCCCTGGCTTGGTGTATTGGTGTCGAATTTTGGTTTGTGATTTCAGCGTTTTACTAGAATCACCATCGCCCCAAAACCACCAAAAGTGATTAAACCAATTGGTATCTGTTTCATTGGTGAATTCATGGGTTAAATCGTTACAGATACTTTTGTAGGTAAAGTTGATGTAATGATATGGTATTGGTGTGGCTGGAAAAAAGATATTGTCTCCTTCATCGCCAAAGGGTGCATTATTGGATTGACTATTAAATCCCTGAATAACTTTTATTGGGTCTGCAATTCCATAAAAGGACTGGTTTTTGATAAATTTGGCCAAATGGAAACTCAGAATCCAACGAATTTGGCCGTTGGGTAGATATTTAGGATATGTGGGTGAATATCTCTTGACAAATGCATAAATATGTCCATCAGGGGCTAAAATCAAATCTCTAATAGTTTGATAAGAACCTTGAAAATTTTTCACAGTTGTATATTGTGAATCAATTTTTAATTCATAATACGATTTGTAAATATTATTTCCCTTGATACTCACTTCTAAAATTCTGTTTATGACTCGCAGGGAAGTCAATGGACCTGTAAATTCTAATCGTGTTTCTCGCAGCAAAAATGTAGAGTCATGTTTGGTGAATATGGCATTCTTCCAATAACTAATTTTATCATTGTCAATTCTTCCAGAATCATTTACTATATCTTTAAAATTGAGATTGCCATTATTGTCTACCAGCGTAACTTGGGAAACAGAATATTGATAAGAATTGTTGATGAATTTCGAAAAATACCAATTGTACACGGTCCATCGGCCCGAAGGAGATACTACCAGTTCTGGGGGAGTGGAAGTTCCAATATCAGAGTCATACCAGGTGCGGTAGTTATTTTCATTGGTATTATGGTATATAATTTGTTTGCGATTTAACTTATAATTTTCAGACACATTAATGTCATATAAGTATTTATCCCAAACAAATTGTACCTTAAATTCTTTTAATTGATTGGTAAAAAACAGAACATTGCTCTCCAACAAATTAATATTACCCCATTTTGCAAATTCACTGATCCGTTTTTTTGAAACTCTCTTATTGTGGAAATATTTAATCTCCATTAAAAAAAATGAATCATTGTGAAATTTGTATGCAGGTTGCCGTGGCTCGCTCGTGTTATAATATTGACTTTCAAAGCTGGTGGCGTTATACTCTGTTTTACTTTGAATGTAAAATAATGTAAATGTATCGGAAACAGATACGTGTGACGCAATTCCCCGTTTTGCTCCATATTGTGACAAATAGTCCATGGAGTCACCTTTGCTATTGTACAGAACATTATTAAAAACATATGCGAGCAACTGGCCTTTAATATTGGAAATAGTTTGATAACCTTGTGATATTTTGAACCACGAAGCCGTAAGCGGTGTTCCATAGTAGTTATAGTTAATACGTTTACTTTTTATTCTGTGTATAGCTATTTCAGGTGAATTTAAGTCAATATCAAAGTAGTTTGTGTTATTAAGAGAGTCAACTTTTGACTGATACGTCGTGTCTACAACCTCTTGATAGCCCTGCACCACCCAATGGTTGCTTTGTTGCGCATTTGCAATACAGGAAATAGCGCTGAACAATATGAGGGTGAATGGCTTCAAGGGTTAATCTGTGTACGTCGTCAAGTTCATTAGGACAAGTGTTAAACAAAACTAAGTGATTGATTTTGAATTTGCAATAGGTGATTTATTCGTCTTTGTAAAATGGTTTTTTGCTTGATTTCTTCTCTTTGTTTCAGGATTTTCGCACCCCTATTGAAGTATACATCGGCAGGGGCTAGATTGTCCAAGGACTCATGTAGGCGGTTATTGTTATAAAAATCAATAAACTCATCCAATGCCCTTTCTAATTCTTCTGGTGAATAATAGTGTTCAAGTAAGATTCTATTCTTCATAGTCCTGTGATAACGCTCAATTTTACCCTGGGTTTGTGGGTGCATGGGCTTACCACGAGTGTGTTCTACGCCTCTTTTGGACAAATAGGATTTTAACTCCCCCGATAAATAACATGATCCATTATCCGACAGTAATCTTGGCCTTGCATTTACCTTGATCCTTGCTTTTTGCAACGCTTGATCCACCGTCCTAACGGCATCTTCGGCTTTCATTGTTGAACACAGCTCCCAATGCACAATGTATCTGCTGTAATCATCTAAAATGGTCGACAAATAGTACCAACCCCAACCTTTGATTTTGAAGTAAGTAAAATCCGTTTGCCACATCTCATTTACCCGAAGGGTTTTGTCTTTGAATTCATCCGCCGCACTCAATACCACATAGTTGGGAGCAGTTAGTAATCCTCGCTTCTTGAGCAGCCGATATACGGTTGATTCGGATACAAAGTACTCACTGGATTCGGCGTATCGTATGGCCAACTCACGGGCAGACAATTCAGGATTTTCCAAAGCAAAATCTATAATCTGCGATTCTATCTCATAGGGTATTTTATTCCAAACACAATGCTGTTTTGATGTAGTAATTTCCAATCCAGTCTCGCCAAATTTGACATACCGATCATACCACGCATAAAACGTACTTCGATGAATACCAATTTGTTCCAAGGTAGCCTTAACGCCAATGGGCGATTGTTCTACCATCTTTATGATCTCCATTTTTTCTGCCGCTGTCATTCTCATATACTTCTGGAATTTGATTCGAGACCATTCATGCTTTTTTTTAACGTCCGATTCTTAAGCATCAACTCGGCCACTAGGTTTTTAAGTTCTGCATTCTCGTTTCTGATCTGATTTACTTCATCTGTATTTGCCTCCCGCAAGGTGTCTCCATTTAATCTCCGTTTGCCGGCCTCAATGAAGTCTTTGCTCCATCGATAATACAACGCTGGTGCGATGCCTTCTTTTCTGCAAATGGTGTTAATGGATTCATCACCACGCAATCCTGAAATAACAATTCTGATTTTTTCCTCAGAGCTAAATTTACGCTTGGTTCGTCGGCGAATATCCTTGATAACCGCCTCCGCATTTTTTGGTTC
>CANHXF010000176.1 GCA_947464515.1 Flavobacteriales bacterium | reverse complement strand
GTAATTCCAACGGTTTGCTTGGCTTATTACTTCCGCAAATACCCTGTGACTCGCAATGGAATCATCCTCGCTTTGGGTGCTTCTGCTTTGGCCTTGGCATTCGTAATGAAGATCGTTTACCCAGGTATTCCATGGTTGTTGGCTACTATGGATCGCATTTTTGTGAATGATTTCGGCCAGTCTTTCTATTCTGGTTCTATCGCTGCCGTTGCATTGATTTTGGCTTTGTCGGCCTATTTGATGCATTACACCTACAAAACCGGCCGTCGCAATTGGAATGTGATCGTAATGGCTGCCTTTTTTGTCGTTTTTGGATATTCATCCTACGCAATGGTTATCGTTCGTTCAATGGCCAATACTGCGATTGATATGAACAACCCAGAGGATCCTTATAAGTTTTATGGATATATCACTCGTGAGCAATATGGCGATCGTCCTTTGGCTTATGGTCCTTATTTTAATGCTCCTGAAAGTGGTTATAAAACCCTTGGCAAACGTCGTTTCAAAGGCAAAGACAAATACGAAGAGGGTGGAGATAATTTCGATTATACCTATCCTGAAGAGTACATGACGATTTTCCCTCGTATGGGTAAGAGTAACAAGCCCAACGATGCGCGTGGTTTTAGGGATTATGGTGGAATGACCGACGTTCAGAATCGCATCGATGAGTTGGAAGGGACATCGCAGCAGCGTGCTTTAACGGCCGAGGAATCAGATGAATTGCAGTATTTAAAAATCGAGAAGCCTAGCTTCAGTAACAATCTAAAATACTTCTTCAGTTATCAGCTGAGATATATGTATCTGCGTTATTTCATGTGGAATTTCGTAGGTCGTTTCAATGATCAGCAAGCCGTAATGGGCAATACCCGTTTTGATGGCAACTGGTACAGTGGAATTTCTTTGGTGGATCGTTTTGTGGTGGGTCCGTCAGCGGGAATGCCAGATTATTATGTCAACCAAAAAGCGAAGAATGCCTACTATTTCTTGCCATTGTTACTTGGAATATTGGGTTTATTAACCCATTTGAAAAAGCGCAAATACGATTTCTGGTTGGTGATGACATTGTTCTTGTTTACTGGTATTTTGATCAACGTATACATGAATCAACCGCCTTATGAGCCTCGTGAAAGGGACTATGCTTTGGTGGGATCGTTTCAAACCTTCTGTATTTGGGTAGGTTTGGGTGTATTGGCATTGGCCGAGATGATTCGCAAGTATTTGGGTAGCAAGAGTGCGATGGCGGCTACTGCGGCTTCAATTTTGTTGGTTCCTGTGAACATGGGATATCAAAACTGGGACGATCACGATCGCAGTGGCAGAAGAATCGGTATCGACATGGCAAGGAACTTCTTGGACCAGTTGGAACCCAACGCAGTTTTGTTCTGTAACGGAGATAACGATACATATCCTTTGTGGTATGCGCAGAACGTGGAAGGAATAAGGACTGACGTGCGGATTATCAACCAAAGTTTGTTACCTACGGATTGGTATAGCAGCGTTTTGTTGGATAAGGTTTATGAGTCTGAGCCATTGCCATTGACGTTGACAAAAGAAGATTTGCAAACGGGTAGTTTTGAGGGTGGTATCGAAATTCAAGATATTGAAGGAAAATCTACTTTGTTGGATTTTGTGTTGAAGCAGGTGAAGGACGAGAATAAAAAAGGCGTTGAAAGAAATTATTTCAAGTCGAAGTCAATTTGGTTCCCTGTGGATCGCAAGTCGGTGATTGCATCTGGATTCGTTCCTACCAAGGACACTTCAGAGGTGGTGGATCGCATCGAAATCACATTGGGAGGCAGTTATATTTCTAAGGGTGATTTGTTGGTGTTGGATTTGATCAATCAGAATGCAAAATCAGGTTGGAAGCGTCCGATTTATTTCACCAGTGTGAGCGGTTACGATTTCTATGATTTGAATAACTATTTGCAGTTGGAAGGTTTGGTTTACAAGTTTGTGCCTATCAAAGGCGGTGCTAGTTCACGTCAGCCATTGCGCGTAGCCGATTACAAGTTGTATAGTAACTTGGTTAAAAACTACAAGTACTGTGGCATGAAGGAGAAGAAAAACTTCTACTTAGACGATAAGGCTGCTTATGTACCAGGTGATATGCAACAGATGTCGATGTTGCTTGCCCGTACTTATTTGAGCAAGATCAAGACATACGAGCAGTACAAGAGTCAGATCGACAAGGTGGGTATTGCTGGGGCTCCAATTCCGGCAGGATTCCGTTCTGTTGAGGAGTACATGCAACGCGAGGGAGATTCTTTGTCGATTTATCGCAAGCGCGGTATCGAAGTATTGAATCACATCTTAACAGAGATTCCAGAAACTGTAATGCCGATGAGAAAGGAATACAAGGCGGATTACGGTATTACCTTGTTGGAATTGGGCGATGCTGTATCGGCGAAGAAAGTGTTGGATATGGCAATTAAAGATTGCGTACAATATGGGACTTATTTTGCGAAGTGGGAGGATGAGATGTTTGGCGCGAGAGAGGTGCAAATGAGTCGTGATTTGATTAAGAATATTGTGGGAGAGTGTGAACGTTTGGGCAAGAAGGATTGGGCTGAGGCTTACCGGAAACAAACAGCCGCTGTGGGAGTGAGTTATGAGAGTTCGGAAGGTGCCTCGGGCATGTAATTAGAAAAAATTGGGTCCCGCCGCAGGCGGGACCTTTGTTTTATGGAATTTAGAAAAAAGGAAAAAGACGCATTCGTGTATGGGATACATCCCGTATTGGAGGCGTTGCAATCGGGTAGAACGGTTGACAAAGTTTGGCTGCAAGAGGGTGTTTTGCAAGGTCAGTTAAAGGACTTATTGCCTATTTTTCGCTCCAAAAATCTCATTTGGAAACAGGTGCCATTGGCCAAGTTGAATACGCTTGTAAAGGGCAATCACCAAGGCGTGGTTATTTCTGTGAGCGCGGTGGATTTTGCCGATTTAGACACGGTTGTGGCCGGGGCTTTTGAAGCAGGTGAAGATCCATTTATTCTGATTTTAGATGGTGTTACCGATGTCCGAAATTTTGGAGCTATCGCTAGGACAGCAGCTTGCGCAGGTGCACATGGAATTCTTGTTCCTGAAAAGGGTTCAGCGCCATTGAGTGCCGATGCGGTGAGGACTTCTGCGGGTGCATTGATGAAAATCCCTGTTTGTAGAACGCAGTCGCTTTATGGTAGCATCAAGATGCTAAAGAACAGCGGCGTAAAGATTGTGGGTGCAACGGAGAAAACGTCAGAAGTTTTGTTTGATGCTGATTTAACAGGCCCTATCGCAATTGTACTGGGCGACGAAGAGACTGGTTTGAGCGTGGATACTTGGAAACTGTGCGATGCGCATGTTAAGATTCCATTGTCGGCCAAAGGCGTCGGTTCATTGAACGTATCCGTGGCCGCCGGCGTTATCACTTACGAAGTGGTTCGTCAACGTGCCAAATAATTGATTGTCAGGAAATAAATTCAACTAATTTTGCTGTAGTTATGCGTAGCATAAAAATGGTTGACCTCCAGGCGCAGTATGCCCGTTTGTCGTCTGAGATTGATCAGGCGATGAAGCAGGTGCTCATCCAAGCCGATTTTATTCAGGGGTCAGCCGTAAAGGCTTTGGAATCTGCATTGGCAGAACGATACCAAGTGAAGCATGTGATTTCTTGCGCCAATGGCACCGATGCCTTACAACTGGCGTTCATGGCTTTGGATTTGCCCAAGGGATCGGAAGTCATCACACCCGCTTTTTCCTATGCTGCCTTGGCGGAAGTTCTCCTGTTACTGGGATTGAAACCGGTTTTTGTGGAGGTGGATCCCGCAACATTTTTAATGGAAGTTTCAGCGGTCGAGGCTTTGATTTCTGAAAACACTAGAGCGATAGCACCTGTGCATTTGTACGGACAGATGGTTTCCATGGAACCGTTGTTGGCTTTGGCTAAGAAGCACAATTTATATGTTGTTGAGGATGCCGCGCAGGCCATCGGTTCACAATATTGTACGCCCGCGGAGCATGGATTTGCCGGAACGATGGGACATATAGGAACCACGTCTTTTTTTCCGAGTAAGAATTTGGGTTGTTTTGGCGATGGTGGGGCGATATTTACCAACGACGATGACTTGGCCAAGCGATTGCGGAGCACCGCAAACCACGGTCAGACAGTAAAATACCAGCACGATATCATCGGATTGAATTCTCGTTTAGACACTTTGCAAGCCGCAATTTTGTTAGCCAAATTACCCCATTTGCTGGATTTTGAGAAAGCACGTCGCGCCGTGGCTGCCAAATATGATGCGGCTTTGACATCTTTAGATGGGTTGACAATTCCCGTAAGGACTGTTGATAGTTCCCACGTTTTTCATCAATACACAATCACTTGTGAATCTTCTGCGATGCGTGATGCGTTAAAATCTTACTTATCGGATCACGGAATACCATCAATGATTTATTATCCGACCCCATTACATTTGCAAACGGCCTATCAACAGGTTGTTAATCTGCCCATTTCGGAAGACCTTTGCAAGCGTGTTTTGAGCTTGCCCATCTGTCCGGAATTGGATGTTGAGCAGCAAGATTACATCATCAATAATATACAAAATTTTATCCAAAAATCCCAATAAATCGAATGAAAGTAGCAGTAGTAGGTACCGGTTATGTAGGTTTGGTCAGCGGAACTTGTTTCGCAGAAACCGGCAATGATG
>CANHXF010000175.1 GCA_947464515.1 Flavobacteriales bacterium | reverse complement strand
GCAGATTGTTCGATTTCAACACAAGATTCCAAACAATCTAAAACGCTGTACGGGCTTTAAAGCCGTTCACGTGCGCGGTGTACAAACAGATATGTACATCCCTGAAATCGGATGGTTTACCGTATCGTTCAACAGTTTAAAAGACGAGGCTATTGTAGCACCTGTTTCGGCCCAAGCTTTTTATACCCCCGAGGTGTCGAATGAGTTTCAAACCTTGGATTTGCAGCTCAAACCAAATCAATTGGTGCTGGGGGTTTATGTAGACGGGATGAAAGCCAATGGTTTTAATCCTTACGTGGTAAGCCTATATCTGAGATGCACTGAGCGCAATACTGATGTAGTTCATCAGGCTAAAATGGTGCCCACGGAATTGGTAAAAAATACTCAAACACTTTACCAGGATTGTAGCTGCATTGATGATGACCAAGAAAATGAGGACCTAGAACAAGACAGTGAAGAATTAAACCCTGACCAATTATGTTCGACCATTTAATTCATATTCACCAGCAGTTTAAGCAGCGGCTTATCGGCATCGAGTTGCAACGGTTCAAAAACGTAGTAACAAAGCCGGGCACATTCAGGTATGAAATTGAAGCATACAATGAGTATCTGCTACTAACCAATTCATTCGCACTTCCCATCGGTACTCGTATTATTTCAGATACGAATGCCTTGGAAATCCTAACATCCCAAAACGGATTGGAAGGACTAGAAGAGTTTAGTGGCCTTGTGGCCATTGAGCTGCCAACAAATACCCAAGAATACCCCAACATAGAATTCATTCAAATCGTCAAGGAATAATGAGTAAAAAGAAGATATATCATGTCATACAGGTGAGTCAGAAAATGATTCAAACCTTCCCTAAACAGGGTCACATGAATGTGGTTTTTAATGCCGTTTTCTACCGCAATGGTAAGAAGCTGAACAGCATAGATCAGGCCGATGTGGTCAATTTCTCACACCTTGTAAGGAACTACGACAAATCTGAAAACCCTGACAAGGTAAAAGTCGAATTCAAAGACTTGGATTCAGGCAATTTGATTTGGGCAAAGACTTTTCAGTGGACAGATGTGGACGAAGAAATTCCTAGAGCCCTTGGATACACCGGATTGGGCGAGGCCGAGGTCAATGACTTGGTGCAGCGCAAGTTTTCAGAAATGGAGCGTTCAAAAGAATTGGAGCGAATGGCTGCGGAACTTCAACGCCTGCAATCTGAGAACGAGGAATTGGAATTTCAAATGCAGGACATGCAAAACACCCTTGATGCAAAAAAGCAGGTGGAATATTATTCCAACATCATAGGCATGGCACTTCCCGGTCTTGCTAGGTTTTTGACGAATTCACCTATGGGCGCTGCCATGAATTTTTTGGCAGGAACAGACCAAGAGGGTAAATCCATAGAGCAAGGAAAAGAGGATGAAACAGAGCCAAAAGATACCCAGCGAGAGACCATCCTTGAAATGATCGCATCGTTTTGTAAAACCATGAGCAATCAGGAGCTCGGAACGATGTATTTGATGCTTTCTGAAATCGAAAAAGACCGCTCAAACCTTCAACGTATTTTACAATTTATCACACAACCCAAACCCGTAAATCCTTTATAAAATGGCAAATCAAGATGTATTAGTTCAAGTTGTCGTGGCATCGGACCAAGAAGCCCGTCACGTGCAAAAGGCACTGCAAACAATTGCAAATAACTTCAATGCTCAAGATGTGATTAAGATTTCAAAAAAGATCGAATTGCCCTTGGTCAAACTGAAAATCAAAAGCATGATTTAATCCAAACGCACATGGCATCCACCAAAGAAAAACTCTTTCAGGTAGTTGAAAATAACCAATCCAAGATTGTGAATGGGGTATTGGTCATTGGCGGTATTTATCTGACTTATCGGTTGGGTAAAAACCTCATTACTGCATTGAATAAATCGGATGCTCAGAATAAGGCGGATGACAGTGCTGAGGTGAGGCAGGCGATGGCTCTCAGGTCAGCGATGAACCCGACGGGGATTTCCTGGATGATGAGCTTTGACACCACCAACACGGATACGATTTTGGATACAGCTAAGACCATTACCAATTTGGATAGTGTACAAGCTGCTTACAAGAGTTTGTATCAGGATAATTTGTTGGATGATTTGCAAGGTGAGTTGTCGGCCAGTGATTACCAGAAATTTCTGACCATTGTGAGTTCCAACGCCAAGAAAGATACCTCAAATGGCGGGAGCGCAGCGGTGCAATTTGCCAAAGCCAATCAGTTGGTGGTGGCCAAAAAGGCGGTGACGTTGAGAAGCTCCCCAGATGCAACCAACCACGGAGCGTTTTATGAGGTTTTCTCCGCCAAAAACATCATCCGGCAAGCAAAGCCTGGCGAGTTTTTGGGCTATGCAACAGGCCGGCAACAGTTTGATGAGGTGAACAATGTCAAATTCATTGAAGTGGCCTATGTGATTAACGCGGCAAGCGCACCAGCGGCTTACAAAAGCAGGAACAAGGTTCGCGTGAGCTTTTGGGTTTCTAGTTCCTCATTGTACGTAGACATTTTACCCTACTACAAGAATATGTACGATGCGTATCCTGCGACCAAGAGCTTTACAGGTTGGATGAAACCACAGGATTATTTTACACTCAAAGGAATTCCAATGCCCAGGCTATTGACCAAAATCAATACGCCGGTTTTAAACGAACATTTGGTTCCAGTTGCATTGGCACAGCCCAATATGATATTGGGGAAGCTGATCATGAGTATCAATACCGGCAAGGGGGAGTTTTTACAATTTAAAACAGTTGACAATACCCTAAGATGGGTAGATAAACGATTCATTCAATTACAAGAACAATCATGAGTACAAAAACAGAAAATTACGTCATCCAAAATTATCCCTTTGCAAAAAAGGCTGGTGAGAGATTCAAAATGGACCCATTGGTGATTTTAACCCAAGGCGCTTATGAGAGTGCTTGGGGGACTTCGGGCATTTCCAAGAACCACAAAAACTTCTTTGGCATTACAGCCTATGGGACGCCCAATGAATTTTGGAAAGGCGGAGTATATCAAGCGCAGAATCAATACAAGCTAAAGTTCAGGACTTACCCTACAGCTCAGGATAGCTTTTATGATTATGCCCGTTTGATATCTTCAAAATACAAGGCAGCACATGCGGCCTCATACAACTACAAGGAGTATGCAAAACAGATTTCATACAGTCCTTATTTGTCTGAAAAGAATGGCGATAACAGGGCGGTTTACATGAAAGGGTTGATCTCGATTTATGAGACGATTCTTGAGGTGGCTAAAAAAAAAATCTTCTTGCCAAAACAGGATTCTCCTTTGCCTCAGCAGCCATAATCTTTTTGACAGGCAGATACATCTATAAAAACTGGATAAAGAAAAAGTAATGGCATTTACACTTACTCACATTAGAACCGGCGAGCAAATCAATTTTACGATTCGTGAAATTTTGCAGATGCTGGGAGATCCCATCAACAATGAGATTGTAATCCAAGGGGAGAGCTACCGCATTAATGATGTCCAGGGTGATATTGGCGGTGGTGGCACCTGGAGGGCGGACTGGCAAAAGATCCCCATGAGCGTGGATGAAAGCGGCCAAACCGAGTTTTCAATTGACCTAAATACGAACGATCCTGAAGGGTTGTTTCTAGCGGTCAACGGCGCCATTTACGATTACGGAATTAACAGTGCCTTTGACATTGATTCAGGCACATTAAACTGGCATGGAGGGTTCAATTTGGAGCCAACAGACCATGTTTATATCAAGTATTTAACCCTTGCAAACAACTAACAAACGACAACTAAGCAAACAACTAACAAACAATAAAATACCATGAGCGAATTCATTAAAATCAAACAGATCGAAGGCCTATCGGCTGACCTTGCAACACGAGCATTGGATGTCCAGGTTGTAAAAATTGCAAACAACCTTTCTGATGTAAACGCAGGAACGGCGCGTACCAACTTGTCATTGTACTCCAAGTCGGAAGTAGATGCATTGGTGGTTGGTGCCAAGAATGCGTTTAACGTAGCGGACACCACCGCCCGAAATGCTTTGACAGGCTTAAAGGTTACTGACCGCGTTTTTGTAAACGATGACGGGGATACCAAGTGGGCTTTGTACATCGTTACAGCGGTTACAACTGGAACAGGTTCAACATCGACCTTCAAAAAGATTGCAGATGAGGACTTGTTTACCAACGCCTTGACGGCCGCAGCGGTTAAAGCTGCATACGAAAGCAATGCTGATACCTATGCATTCAACGGGACCTACAAAGGGAAGTTGGACAAAATCACGGTTGCAGCAAACGTAAACTTAGATACCATCAAGTCTACGGCTGACTCCGCCCTTGCAAACGCTGCAACGGCTCAGTCAACGGCTAACAGTGCATCCACGGCTGCAAGTACGGCACAAAGCACGGCCAACTCAGCTTCTACTGCTGCATCTGCGGCACAAACTACTGCTAACAACGCAGCTACGGCAGCGGCCACCGCACAAACCACAGCCAACGGTAAAGAGGATGCTTTCACAGAAACATCAGAAAACTTTACTGCGCTCACTGGCGCTGCATCGACAGGTGTAAACGTAACCGTTGCGCAGACCCCCAAAACAGGTTTTGCAATCAGTGTTTTCTTTAATGGTGTGAGGGTGAAGAACGTCACAAACACAGCAGGAACCAATGT
>CANHXF010000174.1 GCA_947464515.1 Flavobacteriales bacterium | reverse complement strand
ATCGCCCTCATCTCATCGCCGCTGGCAGAAATCCCCCAATCGTTGTCCTGGATCAGATACAAAATAGGCAATTTATGCAAAACAGCCATCTGAAAAGCCTCAGACACTTCGCCTTCTGTCACCGAGCCATCGCCCAAAGAACATAGTACGATGGGTTTTTCGGCACTGGTAATTAAACCCTGACTTTCTAAGTATTTAATTCCATGAGCTGCACCCGTTGCTGGAATGGTTTGCATCCCCGTAGCCGAACTCTGGTGTGGCATTTTTACCATTTCCGGACGGTTCAACGAAGGGTGAGCGTAATAAGTTCTTCCGCCACTAAATGGATCGTCCCACTTGGCTAACAACTGCAGCATCAATTCGTAAGGTTGCATTCCTGCCGCCAACAACATGGACTCATCCCGATAATAGGGATACGCATAATCGATATTTTTTAGGTGAAAAGCCGTAGCAATTTGTATCGCCTCATGCCCCTTTGAAGTGCTGTGAACATACTTCGCAATCGGTCGATTTTCCTCATAAATGCTTGCCATGGCACGGGCAGTACAAATCAAATCCCAAGCCTTTAGCAATGTTTCCTTACCTACCATAATATAGGTGCAAGTTTACGGAAAATTCACGGCAGGATTTTCATTTGGAAACCATAAGTTCCACCGATTTTGTATTTGTTTGCTATATTGCACCGATTAAACCCATTTTATTGCCCATGAAACAACCAATACTCCTGATTATTTTTGGCTTATTTTCAATCCTTCAAACCCAGGCCCAGACTCAAGATTCTATTTCACCCAAAAAGGTAGATCGAATTGGAGAAGTTGTAATCAAACAAAATCGACTCAAGGAAAAGCTTAAAGAATCTCCCCTCACCGTAGAAAGTATGGGAGCCCAAAGCATAAGAGAAACCCCCGCCTCCGATTTTTATGAAGCCCTCGGTCACCTCAAAGGAGTGGATGTAACCAGCGCCAGCTTGGGTTTCAGAATCGTAAATACCCGCGGATTTAATAGCACCAGCCCTGTGAGAACGCTGCAAGTAATTGACGGGGTCGACAACCAATCTCCCGGTCTGAACTTCTCCCTCGGAAATTTTTTAGGTGCCAGTGAACTCGATGTCATCAACCAAGAAATTGTGGTAGGTGCCTCCAGCGCTTATTATGGACCTGGTGCGTTCAATGGGGTAATCTCAATGACAACCAAAGACCCTTTCAAATACCAAGGACTACAAGTAAAGCAAAAAGTGGCCGAGCGCGGACTCACAGAAACCGCCATCCGCTATGCAAAAGCCTTTGGTGGTAAACCCGGACAAGAGAAATGGGCCATGAAAGCCAACCTTTTCTATATGAAAGCCTATGATTGGGAAGCCGATAACATGGATGCCGTAAAATCAGGCGGACCTATGGATAGTGTCAATAATTTACTCAATCCCGGTGGCTACGATGCCGTAAACCGCTACGGCGATGAAATTCTCAGACCTGGTGAAAACGATGCCACCGCCCGATCCCAAAAATTCGACTACCCCGGTTTGATGCGCTTCAACCGCCAAGGCTATGAAGAAAAAGACATCGTAGATTACAATACCTACAATTTTAAAACGTCATTCATGACCGCCTATCGTCCTAAGCCCGATGGTGCCCGTCAGTTCGAATACCAAGTCAATTACGGAATGGGAACAACAGTGTATCAAGGCGATAACCGTTATAGTTTGCGCGATATCAAATTTTTACAAAATCGATTGGAGTACAAAGACAAAAATGGATTCCTGCGTGTATATGCTACCCATGAAGATGCTGGTAGAACTTACGACGCTGTTTTCACTGCCTTGCTCATGCAAAAAGCCGCCAAACGAGATGATTTGTGGGGTGGTGATTACTACTCACACTGGAAAAGTCAGTTCGTTCCCAAATTGAAAAAACTACCTGGCTACCCAACCGGTGATTGGCTGTCGAACCCAAATTGGTTCACTGAACTCGATGCCCTAATGGCAAAAAACCAAGATTTGCTCGCCCAATGGCACCAAGAATGTGCAGGACTTGCCGACAAAAAAAATGATTGGCAGGGCAGACCGCATTTTGAACAACCCAATACATATGATCGCTTCCAACCGGGCACAGCGCGTTACGATTCCCTCAAAAATGCCATCACTTCGCTGAAGAGCTTTGGGGAAGGCGGTAGTGGTTTCTTCGACAAGAGTGCGCTGTACAATGTGCAAGGGGAACACAAGTTCAAATTGGCCGACAAAACCAACCTCACCGCAGGGTTTTCTGGCAGATTGTATCGCCCTAACTCCATGGGAACCATCTTTTCAGATACAAACGGCCGCGTAATTCGCAACCACGAGTATGGTGCTTATGCGGGTATCGAACAACGCTCAAGTAACAACAAACTAAAAATCAATGCCACGGCAAGGGTTGATAAAAATCAAAACTTTAACTACATCTTCTCACCCGCCGCATCGATGGTGTACACCCCCGATAAAATCACCTATTACCGCGTGAGCTTGTCTGCCGGCGTAAGAAACCCCACACTAGCCGACCAATATCTTTATTACAATGTAGGTAGGGCCATTTTGTTGGGTAACATCACCGGTTACGACAGCATGGTTACTTTGACTTCTCTCTACGATGCGCTGAGTGGTCTTACCACAGACTTGAAAAAACTTCAGTGGTTTGGGGTAGACCCCGTTCGTCCTGAAAAAGTAAAAAGTATCGAAGTGGGCTATAAGTCGTTTCTGTTTTCAAATAAGTTGAACATCGATGCCAGTGCCTATTTCAGTTATTATCAAGATTTTATTGGATACAAAATTGGATTTGACCCAATCATTGATTATTCAATCAATTATATAAGTGGCGGACAAGTATATCGAATCGCAACGAACGCTGAAACTGCCGTTACTACAACCGGTGCGAGTATTGGGACCAACTATTTCTTTGCCAAAAATTACACCGCGGGAATCAACTATTCTTACAATCAATTAAATAAAACAAACAATTTAGACCCTATTATTCCTGCATTTAACACACCCAAAAATAAGTTTAACCTCAGTTTGAGCGGTCAAAATATCGGCATCAAGAAACTAAAGATGAAAGACCTTGGCTTTAGCCTCAATTACAAGTGGATTCAAGGATTCAAGTTCGAAGGAAGTCCACAGTTTACTGGCGATGTCCCTACTTATTGGTTGCTCGATGCGATGATTTCTAAAACCATTCCTAAATTTAAGGCGATGATAAAAATGGGCGCTAGTAATATCACGAACAACATGGTAATGCAAGTGTATGGCGGTCCAAGAATTGGTAGAATGGCCTATTTCTCTGTGTACTTTGACTTATAAATTTGTTTATCGAATAGATATTGTAAGATTCAATCAATTCATTAAGTTTGTAAAAACCAAAACAATAAATATGAAAAAAACATTACTCGCTTCCTTAACAGTTGTGTTGGCCTCAAGTGCTTTTTCCCAAATTAAATATGTGGATCAAGTATTGACTGCTGACAAGATTAAGGTTACAAAAAACGTGACTTACGGTGACAACTACACTGTATTGACAGGAACTCCAACTTTGACTAGCAAAGTTTCTATGGCCCCAGGTTATGGATTCGTTGCTATGACAGCCGACATCTATGAGCCACAAGATGGTGCAAGCAACCGCCCTTTGATTATTTTCACTCACTCGGGTTCGTTCTTGCCTCGTTATTCTAACAACAGCCCCGTGGGTTACAAAGACGACAGTGCTACTGTAGCATTTTGTATGTCGTTGGCTCAACGTGGTTATGTTGTCGCTTCTATGACCTACCGTATGGGCTGGAACCCTGCAGCTGCAACAGTTGATTTGCGTAAGCAAGGTATCATCAACGCCGCTTACAAAGGGGTTCAAGATTTGGCTACCTGCGTTCGTTTCATGAAGAAGAGCGTGAAAGAGGGTGGTAACCCTTACAGCATCGATACTACAAAAATTGCTGTAGGTGGTAATGGTACTGGTGGTTATATCACGAGCGCTTATGCTTCTATCGACCGTCAGAGTGAAATCAAAAGCATTAAATTCCGTGATGCTAGCACTGGTAAAGTGATGGTAAACGATACAATGTGGGGTGACCGCACAGGTGTTGGTATCGACAATCCAGCGATGGGTATGTTCTGTAAATCGAACCACGTAGGTTACACTTCAAACGCCCGTTTGGCATTTGCCGTGGGTGGTGCAATTGGTGATTCTGCTTGGATGGAAGCAGGTGAAATTCCAATGATCTGGAGTCATTCTGTAATGGATCCTTTTGCTCCTTACACTACAGGAATGGTAAACGTACCTGGTACTACTTTACAAGTTGTTGAAGTGAGCGGTGGTTTTGATGCCATGAACCGTTGTCAGCGTTTAGGAAACACTTCTCCTTACAAAGGAAAAGTAATGGACGATTACACCCGTGCTGCTAACGTGTTGAACAAGGGCATTGATGGTTTGTTCCCAGTTGCGGGTCTTGCCAATGCTTCTGGTCCTTACGAGTGGTACGATACTACAAAAATCAAAGCGTTGCCAAATCCTCCATACAATCCTCCAGTAATTTTGGCTGGTATCAAAGCTTCTAACCCAATGCATAGCAAAGCAAAATCTATGAAATATGTTGACTCAATCATGGGTTACATGGCTCCTCGTATTGCGGTTTCTTTGGGTCTAGTTGCTACAGTAGGTATCGAAAACACCAACTT
>CANHXF010000173.1 GCA_947464515.1 Flavobacteriales bacterium | reverse complement strand
CCATCAAACTGAATGTTTATAATGCGCCTTGGTTAAGGGATAATACTTCGGCTGTTGAATCCTTGCCTAAAGAAGGGGAGTTTCAAATCCCGGCAAAGGTTATTCTTGTTTCCAAGGGTGTTGTAGGCAGATGGGAAAGTCAAAAGATTGAATTTTCGGGCAACCATGGTCAGCTGATCGCTTTGTTTGATTTCAAAATGGGAAAGTCCAAGATACCCAATGATTATTATTCCGTTTTTATAGAATTGTCTAATGGGAAATATCTAGGATTGCCAGATGCGATTTTCTTGGGAAGAAGCGCCGGCGATACGGTGGGTGTCTCTACGATGACTGCAAGTACAATTGCCAACATCGCTCTAGAACAAGAGAGTTTTGAAATGAAATTTCCCAACCGCGTTGTTTTGAACGAAAGTGTCCGCAATCTGTTTTATCATGTTCCGATGTGGTTTGCGATGCTTGCCTTGTTAGGTATTGCTGCGTGGTATGCCTTGAAATATCTACGATTCTCTAATTTGGAAGACGATATAATGGCTGATGCTTTGATCCGCGTTGGGATTTTGGCTGGAATATTAGGCTGCATCACTGGGGCGACATGGGCTAGGGTGACATGGCAATCTTGGTGGCCGGCGGCAGATCCGAAACTGAATGGGGTCGCTATCGGAATGACAATGTATATGGCTTATTTGCTTTTGCGTTCAACCATGAATGATCCTTACCAAAGAGCCCGAATTACTTCAGTCTATTCGGTGTTTATATTCCCGATTTTCATTGCTCTGATTGTAATAATGCCCAAATTATCACCCAATTCATTGCATCCGGGTTCTGGCGGTACAGTAGGATTTAATAAGTACGATTTGGATTCAACAATGCGACTTTTCTTTTATCCCGCAGTGATTGGATGGATTGCTCTGTTTTATTGGATCGCTAATTTACGATTGAGAATTGCTCAGTTAAACGAAAAACAACTTAACAAATGAAAACATCTGTCAGTGAACAGTTTGATGCCAATGCCGCCGAATTACTGGCGCATCACAACCTTATGAATGCCGTTTATGGCGTTTTGGTAATAATTTTTGTAGGAATATTGTTCTATTTGGTCCGATTGGATCGTAAAATTTCACGCTTAGAAAAAAATCAATCATGAAGCCATTTCATTTGATTTTATTGGTGTTAGCCGGGGTTGGTATCGCTACAGTTATCAGTATGTATGGCAATACAACGCAATATGTCGCCTTTCCCGACGCCAAACGCATCGCCGTCGAAAATCCCGGAAAAGCAGTACACGTAGTTTGTAAACTCAACAAGGCCAAGCCTGTGATTTACGATGCGCAAACCAATGCCAATCGTTTAGAATTTTACGGATTTGATTCATTGAACAACGAAAGCAAGGTGATTTTCACAAAACCAAAGCCATCTCAATTCGAGCAATTGGAAAAAATGGTACTCATAGGAACTTATCAGGACGACCATTTCTTGGCCACTGAAATCCTCAGTAAATGTCCATCCAAGTATGAAGACGCACCAGGAGCTGTGAAATCAAACAAATGAACGAGCCAATAAAGAATATCGTTTTTACAGGAGAGTGGCTTTGGTTGGGCAATTTGGGTCATGCCTTTACGATTATGGCCTTTATCGCAGCGATAGCATCTGCGTACTTCTATTTTCAGCATGAATCAACCAAGGACAATTCCATGTTGCAATGGGCAAAGCGTTGTTTTCAGTTGCATGCAATTTCCATTGTGGGTGTTTTTGTGGTCTTGTTTTCGATCATTTTCTACCATCGTTATGAGTTTTATTATGCTTGGCGACATTCGAGCAATGCCTTACCGGTATACTATATGATTTCCTGTTTCTGGGAAGGACAAGAAGGGAGTTTCCTTTTATGGCTTTTCTGGAATGCCTTGATAGGTTTGGTTGTACAGCGTAGCGCCAAAGATTGGGAGAGTCCAGTGATGGTCGTGATTGCCTTTGCGCAAATCGCATTGGGATCCATGCTTGTGGGCTTTCATTGGGGTGATTTCAAAATCGGAAGTTCTCCGTTTGACCTACTTCGTGAACAACGCCCCGATTTCCTTAATATCCCCATTTTGGGTCAGTTGGGTGTAGAGAACTACCTTCAAGTCTTTAAAGACGGAAATGGATTGAATGCGCTGCTTCAGAATTATTGGATGGTGATTCACCCGCCGACATTGTTTTTGGGTTTTGCGACAGCCATCGTACCTTTTGCTTATAGTTTATCCGCTCTTTGGAGAGGGAACGACCGCGGTTGGATTGCTCCCGCTCATATTTGGAGTTTGGTGTGTGCCGGAATCTTGGGGTTGGGAATCATCATGGGTGGTTTCTGGGCCTATGAGAGTTTGTCGTTTGGTGGTTATTGGGCATGGGACCCCGTAGAGAATGCCTCATTGATGCCATGGCTCATTATGGCGAGCGCGGCGCATATGTTGATAATTACGAAGGCCACGGGCCGACATCTATTCACATCGCATTTATTGGTTCAATTGTCGTTTTGGTTGGTCTTATACGCAACCTTCCTAACACGAAGTGGAATCCTAGGCGAGGCCAGCGTTCACTCCTTCACAGATTTAGGATTATCGGGCCAGCTCTTACTATTCTTGTTGGCATTTTTGGCATTGGCCTTGGTCGTTGTCTTGCAGGGTAAACAAAGGAAAATTGCATTGTTTTCGATTTTGGCTGTCATGCTGATTCCTATGGTTTTGGCGTATTCCATCGAAGCACCAGCTTCTGTCGAGACGTTTTATCAGTGGCTCAAGGGCTCAGGTACTTGCCTGTTTTTTGGCTGGTTGATATACTACATCTACGTTTTGTATCAGCGTACCAAAATGGAAATGTCGGACGAACGCATGGATTCTCGTGAATTCTGGATGTTCTTGGGTTCGATGTTTTTAATCTTGTCGCTAGTTCAAGTATTTGCAGCGACGAGTATTCCAGTCTTCAATAAATTGTTCGGTTATAAAACTGCAGTACCTACCGCTGCCGATTACAACAAAGTACAATTGTGGCTGGCTATGCCCATTTTCTTGTTGATGTCGTTGGGTTACTGGTTCAAATTCCGCGAAACCGACATCGCATCAATTAAACGACCATTGCTCGTAAATACCGTTTTGACTTTGGTGGCGGCATTGTTGTTGACGATAGGATTTGCTATCGAAGGATATCAGTTTATCTTATTTTTGGTATTAACTACGGGTGTGGTTTTGTTCAATATGGTTTACGGCATCAAAAAGAAGAAAACTGAATGGAAACGATGGGGCGGAAATGTATCGCACATTGGATTCGGTATTTTGATGATGGGTGTGCTGGTGAGTTCGGTGAATAAGAATATTTTATCGTCTACCAAAGAAGGAATTGACATGGCGCCTGAGGTGGACCAAAAAGGAAATCAGGATAACAAAGGCATAAAATTCAATCGCGAGAATCAGTTGCTGTATAAGAATAAACCCCAAGTATTACAGGAGTATACTGCAATTTATCTTGATGATAGAAAAGGACTTGGAGTAGATAGCATCGACAAATACTTTAGGGTCGCTTTTGTCAAAAAGAATGAACAAGGCAAAACGATTGATAGTTTTGTATTGGAGCCTAAGACCCAGAATAATCCGAAGATGGGGTTGCTGGCTGAACCTTCTACCCGACATTTTTTACATACGGATATCTTTAGCCACGTGAACTATGAAAGTAGCATGGATCGTAAGGAGCCCTATAGTAATTTTAGAATCGATACGATTGGATTTTTCAGGCCTTTCATTACTCAGACGGGCAAGGTGGTGATGACGATCGACAGTATTCGTCGTACCAAAGAGACCGCGGGTTTGAAATTGGTTTTGGCCATTAAGGCGAAGCGTTTGGGCGATTCAGTGTGGTTGCGTCCGGAGTTTATGATTAATGAGCAAACGGGAGATTTTGAAATGAAAGCTGCGGAAAACGATCGCTTTGGCATCATGGCGAATATCATCAATTTGCAGATCATCGACCCAAATCCTGCGCATCAGAACATTCTTTTTGTGATTCAGACGGGTGAAAAGACGCCGGTTTGGGATTATGTTGTCATTCAGGTGATTGCCTTCCCATGGATCAATTTGGTATGGGCCGGAACGATTATCATGGTGATTGGTTTTGTAATCTCTGTGATCAATCGTATTCAAAAGCAAAAAAAGCTGATGGTATGACCCGCCGAATCATCATATGGGGCTTAGGCAAAGTAGGCAGGGCGCTATATGAGGGTTTAAAGCATACGTCCGTCGGGGTTAACGTTGTTGTTGGCAGGGAAGCATCGAATCAAAGAACTACTGAGTCGCTTCTTTCGGGAGTAGTTGCATTCTGGTCGGCTGAGGAAGTTTTAGCAGCGCCACATAATTTCTTTTTACCAGGCGATTTGGTATTCGCATCGGTTGTGGATCGTGAAATAGCCAATATTTTTCAACGCTGCGATGTTGAGGGTGTTACTTTGGTGCATAGTTCTGGGGCAACGCGGATGGTAGAACTGAAAAACGCTCAATCAGGCGTCTTTTATCCATTACAGAGCTTTATTGGGCAGGGTGAGGAAGATTGGCACCGAATTCCTGTATTTATTGAAGGTTCGAACGAAGTTGTTGTGTCGATATTGACAGAAATCGCCAAGGAAATGGGGGTGATGTCGATTGAGAAATTGAATTCACAGCAAAGGGCTTATTTGCATTTGGCAGGTGTTTTTGCCAATAATTATACGAT
>CANHXF010000172.1 GCA_947464515.1 Flavobacteriales bacterium | reverse complement strand
ATACTTTGGAAGGGGTAACGGTTCCTGCGGCTGTCATCAACATCGGGAAAATTTTATCCAGGTGATATGCACCTTCGATGACTGCGCGATATCCCGCCAAGTTGGCTTGAGAACTCAACACGTCCATACTTTGGGCGCGAGAAATCCTGGGGATGGCATCCAAACTCAAAACGGAAAGGCCTTCGGCATTGAACGACGATACCAACTCTGCATTGCTGCGATGGTACATCAAACTCACCCAAAGGCTACCTTTTGGCAATGTCTTGGCGACATTTGCTTCGGGCATATTGATTTGCACATACATGGCGGCATCGGTCATAGATGCGCGATCGGAGATCGTAGCACCCGCTTCAGCATACATTTCGTTTGAAAAGTGTGAGCCAGATCCAGCACCCGATTCTACCACAACTTCATTTCCCATCTGAATCAAACTCTTGGCAACCTGTGGTGTTATGGCTACTCGGTTTTCTCCAGCACGGGTCTCTTTTAAGACAGCTATTTTCACAATCGATTATTTGATTTTGGAAGCGAATATACAAATAAAAAAGGGGGGCTCCGCCCCCCTTTTTTCCATTCCTTGTAACAATCTTATTTTTTACAAAAGGTTAACACCCTCTCACCAACCAAAATATAGTACATGCCCGCCAATAAATTCCCCGAATCAAAACCCGCATCCCCCACACGATCCACCGCGATCTCCTTGCCCAACACATCCCTCATTACCCAATTCTCGCCCGGCTTTAAACCCGCGATCACCACCACGCCATTGCCTGGATTTGGATACAATTTCAAGCCCTCCGTCTCCACATTCTCCGCCGAAAGTTTCGCAATGTAACCATCGCGGTAACGAACCTGCGTTGGAGTGAATTTTCCCGTTTGCGCCACTATTGTCCCCTGAATTTCCATCACCGGAATTCGCTCCGTAGTACTCAACCACCTGTAAGTCAACGTCTTCCTAGGGATCGGAAACTTCCCAAACTGCGATGTCACCGTATCAATCTCATCCACATAAGTCTTTAATCGCAACACATCCTTGTACTCGCCAAATGGCGTTTTTATCGTTCCCCAACCGTCGGCATTGTTCACGCGCGTCCCACTCTGAACCAACGCAAACAAATCTCCCGGTATGCTAAATTTAAAATTAAAAGTACTCGTATCCACATCGCCGTAATTCAACGGAAACTGATAAATCTCATCGTCGTCCTTGTACATCGAAGCCAATGGAAATCCCGAATACTGATACCCAATCCCCTCTGCCTTAAACACTTTTGTACTATTGGTATAAAAAGAATAAACGTTTGTTAGTGTAATCGGACCCGCGCCAATGGTATCGGCAGTTTTTTGACCAATCTGACCGAAAAAATAAAAACCATACGGCGTTTTACTTGCACTGTAATAATTATTTAATGTCTGGGTTAAGGCGGTGATTTTACTAAAATCCCACGACATATTGGCGCCTCCCGTTTCGAAATTTGTTGGCAACGTGGTAGGACTCGCTGTAGAATATCGCAAGGTATCTCCCGCCTTTGGCATCGAAGCCGATGTGATGCTTGGCTGTGCGATAACCGACAAAGATATACACGCACTCAAAATCATGAAAATTCGTTTCATACTCAAACAAATGTAAACAATTAGATTCAAAATTGGGTTGCTTTTCTGCCCAAAAAAAACGATTTTTGCAGAACTTATGGAATATCGATGGCGCGCAAAATCTACCCCCAATCCGGAACAAGTAGCGCTGCTCTCAGAAAGCATTCGCGTGAATCCAAACATCGCAGCCATACTCATTCAACGCGGAATTGACAGTTACGAGAAAGCAGAAAAATTCTTTCGTCCCAAACTCGAAGATCTCCACAACCCTTTCCTAATGAAGGACATGGATGTCGCCATTCGTCGTATCCAACAAGCCGTAACCAATCAAGAAGGGATGCTTATCTATGGCGATTACGACGTGGACGGAACCACTGCCGTTTCTATCGTTTACTCCTATTTTAAGTCGTTCAATCAAAACATCGAATACTACATCCCCGATCGTTACAAAGAGGGATATGGCATCAGCAGAACTGGGCTAGAATACGCCGCTGAAAAAGGCTTTACGCTCGTCATTACCCTAGATTGTGGGATTCGTTCCAATGCGCTGGCCGATTACGCCACCTCACTGGGATTGGAAATGATCATCTGCGATCACCACCTTCCCGGCGAAACCCTGCCAAACGTCGCCGCCATCCTCAACCCAAAACGCAACGATTGCGAATACCCTTATAAGGAACTTTCCGGCGCAGGCATTGGCTTCAAGCTGATTCAAGCCTATAACGAGAAGCAAGGGATGCCTACCGAAATGGTCTATGATTACCTCGATATGGTGGCAGTAAGCATCGCATCGGACCTAGTAGATATCCGAGGTGAGAACCGCGTCCTTTCGTTTTACGGGCTCAAAAAACTCAACGAAAACCCTAGCATCGGCCTACAAACTCTGCTGGAAGATTGCCCAAAAAAAGACCAATACAATATTTCCGATATCATCTTTGGCATCGGCCCCCGCATCAACGCCGCAGGCAGAATTTCTGATGCAACCGCCGCCGTGAAAGTGCTTATCGAAAAAGATTATAACACCGCAAAAAAATACGCCAAAGTCCTGTCGGAGCGGAATCATGAGCGCAAAGAACTCGACACCGACATTACCCGCGATGCCATCGCAATGGTGGAACAAAGTCAGCGTTTGTTGGACAAATACTCCATGGTACTGCAAGGCGAAGGCTGGTCGAAAGGCGTCATCGGAATCGTCGCCTCCCGCATGGTGGAGCAATTCTACAAACCCACTATCGTTTTTTCTTTGAACGATGGGATGCTCACGGGAAGCGCTAGAAGTATCAAAACATTCGATATTCACGAGGCAATTGGTGCCTGCGGTGATTTGGTGGAACAATTTGGCGGACATAAATATGCGGCCGGACTGAGTATAAAAGTCGAGAATTTCGATGCCTTTGCCGATAAATTCGAAGCGATTGTCCGCGAGACAGTAACAGCAGAAGATCTGATTCCCGTGGTGGAATATGATTTGGAAATTGAAACGCTGAGTATCACACCAGGGATGATGAAAATTCTCAAGCAATTGTCGCCCTTTGGCCCCGGCAACGCCATTCCCGTCTTTAGAACCAACAACCTAAAAGCCAATCAGAGTGCGAAAATCCTCAAAGACCGCCACCTGAAAATGCAAATTACTACACCGCATGGCAACATGGACTCCATTGGATTTGGATTGGCGGAATATTGGCCCTCGGTAACAGACGGACAGCAATTTCACGCATGCTACTGCATCGAAGAGAACACCTTCAACGGCAGAACCAACTTGCAACTGCGATTGCAAGATATCAAAACCCAATAACCCGCAGAATTTATTATCTTGCCTGAGTGAAACGCAAACATTTCATTCATTCCCTGGGCGCAACCACGTTGGGGGCTCTTTCTATTCCCGCAGCCCTTTCGGCCGCCAATTCCGATGCCCATTCTGATTCCAACAAACCACCCAAAGGCAAAAAAATGCCCGAATATATCGTCCCTCAAGGTCCTGGAATTTCCAATGCCCCGCACAACGAAGCCTTTTGGAGCGCCGTGGCGACCAATTTTATCCGTCCCGAAGGGTTCATCAACCTAGAAAACGGATATTTCAGCCACCAACCCCAAGGTACGCTTCGATACCACATCGATGCGCAAACCACCATCAACACCCAAACCAGCCACTTCATGCGCACGGCCCAAACCCAAGCCATCGAAGAAGCCAGAAAAGCGTTTGCCGGATTTCAAGGACTATTGCCCGATGAAGTCGCCCTAACCAGAAACACCACCGAAAGCCTGAACATTGTCATCATGGGCACCCGTTGGCAAGCCGGAGACGAAGTCATTATCGGTAACCAAGACTACGGTTCCATGGTGGAAGCTTTTGAACAAGCCGCTGCTCGATGGGGAATTATTATAAAAATCGCGGATGTGCCCAAAGACCCAAGGTCGGATATCGAACTTGTGAATGCCTACTGCGATTTGATCACCCCCAACACAAAAATGCTGCACCTCACCCACATGATTAACCTCAGTGGTCAGCTGATTCCCGTGCAAGCCATCACCCGAAAAGCGAAGCAAATCCAACCCGATATTGTGGTGGTGGTGGACGCTGCGCATAGCTTGGCTCATACACCAACCGACATGAGTGATCTTACCAATTCGGGCGTAGATGTCATTGGCGGGAGTTTACACAAATGGCTCTGCAACCCGATCGGTGTGGGATTTTTATACATGAAGAAAAGTCTAATCCCGTCCATTTGGCCACTTTTGGGGGATACGGGGGCCGACAAAAACGACATTCGCAAGTTTGAGCACCAAGGGACAAGGCCCATCAACTCTTTGCAAACCATCTCCAAAGCCATCGAATTTCACAGAATGTTGGGATCGGCAGCCAAGTTCAATCGCCTCACCTATTTAAAACTATTGTGGATCGGCAACAAGCAAGCGCTAGAGAATTTTGGGAAAGGATTGGGTATACTCAACGACCCGCAATACCAGGCGAACATGGCAGCGGTAACGGAACTCACCCTGCTCGATGCATTTAAATTGCAGTCGCCATTATTCCAATTCCAAAGAGGCGGAGCCATCGCAACGGCCTACGTGAATGGATATTCGCCAACCACATTGGCAAAAGCGCTGATGGACAATCATAAGATTTTCACGGTGGGCATCGACCATCCCATCATCAAAGGGGT
>CANHXF010000171.1 GCA_947464515.1 Flavobacteriales bacterium | reverse complement strand
ACAGTTTGGTTAATCCGAGGTCAAAAAAGTAATTATTTCTGCTTATCTTTGCAGTCGCTTTGGGGGATTAGCTCAGCTGGCTAGAGCGCTTGCATGGCATGCAAGAGGTCGCCGGTTCGACTCCGGCATTCTCCACCCAATGAAATCAAGGCCTCAGAGAAATCTGGGGCCTTGCTGTTTTTGGCCGGTTCAAACAGGGTTCAAACATTTTGGTAAATTCATTATTATTGTAATTATGAAATCGATATTTGCGCTTCTTTTATTGTCGCTTTTTGGTCTTGATGTTTCGGCTCAAAAAGCCCTGTTTGTAGACGATAATGGTCTGAATGCGGCCAATTCGGATACGATGATCAGTGCATTGAATTCATGTGCAAAAAACGCCTTGGGAATCACCGCGTTTGATCGGTGGAATATCAAAGATTCTTCAGGGATTGCGCCCACTAATTTACAAATGTCCAAGTATGATATCGTAATTTGGTATTGTTCAACCGACGGGGTTGGATTGAGAATATGGAATGAATCCACCGCGGGAAATCCCACATTGGTTTCGTATATCCAATCCGGTAAACCTTTATGGGTGATTGGTCAGGATATTCTTTACGATCAATACGTTGCGCCATCAACCTTTAAAAGTGGAGAGTTTGCCTATGATTATTTAGGACTATCGTCGTATGATGTCCAAAGCTATATGAACGACGCGGGCAAGGGCGTGCCACAATTGGATCGATTGAATTGGTCGGCGGCCAGTGCGTCCTTCCCCTCATCGATCAAATGGACATTTAGCGAACTGTGGTATGTTGACGGTTGTACGCCGAGAGCGGGAACTTTTGAAATGTATAAAATGGGTCCCAAAGGGTATGCGCTGGAAGGTGCTGTGCCGATGTTTCATAACTTATCAAGCACAAGTAAAATCAGTGTAATGAGTAGTTTTTTTGATATCGCCCTAATCGATTCTTACAAGAACCGACGAGATTTTATGGGTACGGGCATCAAATACCTATTAACCAAAACCAGTGGGGTGATGAATCAAAATACGGTTCAAAATTTTGGCATCATTCCCAATCCGAGTTGCGATGGTTTGGTGTCGATTACTGGGTTAAGTCCTTTTTCTACTATCACTGTTTACAACGCGGTAGGGAGCATTGTGTTTAATCAGACTTCCGGTGCGGCATCATTGAAAATTTCTTTAGAAGGCTTGCCGAAAGGGATTTACACTGTGAGAGTTACCGCAAACAATGGCCAATGGAGTTGTAAGCCATTATGTATTCATTGAGAAATATCGCGGCATTTCTGCAATCGTAGGTAGTAGATGGCAATTTCACCCATCAAAAGGTATCTTCGTTGAATGGTTTTGCGAGGATGGCTTATTGCCTTTGGACTTTTGACGTTGGCTCAAACCTCGCAGGCGCAGCACGATGTGTTTTTTCAGGGCTTTTCGGGGCGGATGGTATCGCACAGCAAGTATAACGCGGGTATGGCGGGGCCCATTCGGGGTTTTCAGGCGGAGGCAGCGTGGTATTTGCACGGGAAGGTTTCTGGCTTGGAGCAGGGTAATTTGTTACAGGAAACGGGCGGAGATCGTTCTAACCGACATCGATTTGTGGGGTTGGGGATTAATGGGTTTGACATGGGCGATCATTATCGGAAAGGCAAGTGGCAAGGGGCTCATGATTCGGGGAATCACGCGGCGGGGGATTATGCCAAGGGCGGACAGGTGTACTCGGCGCTGATGATTTGGGGAGAGCATTTTGCCTTGTCCAGTCGCTTGAAATTCCGCTATCAATGGGGGACGGGGTTTTCGTATCATACCCAATATTTTTCAAAATCTGATAATCCGTTGAATTTGGCGATTTCTACCCCGATCAATTTTGCAGGGCAGTTGCGTACAAGTTTTTTGTACGATGTGAGTCCGTCAATTACGCTTTCCTTAGGCGGGAATATCACCCATTTTTCCAATGGTAATTGGCAAAAGCCCAATGTTGGATATAATAATTTTCATGGGAATGTGGGCGTTTGGATTCGCACGGCATCGTATCGCAATAATCATAGACAAGGGGATGGTAGCAATGGGCAGGGGAACGCATTGAATAATGATCGTTGTTATTGGAATACCGGCTATAATTCAGCACTTGGAAGTCAGTATCAGCTAGGTCTGCGATGGGGCAGAAGGATGGAGAGTTTGAAGCATCCGGGGTATTTTTCGGTTGCGATAATGGAAGTGAATCGGGGATTTTTATCGTTGAGTTCAACGGGTGTTGCAAAACACGAATGGCGAGTGGGATTGAATGGATTTTATGAAGGGGGGTTCCGTTACAAGGATACCTTTCAGGGTGGTGATGGCAGAACAATTGCGGTGGGATCTAGAACGGAGCTCGGACTGTTTACAAGACATATTTTCCGCATGGGAAGATTGGATTTGAATTTGGATTTGGGCGTTTATTTGCATCGGCCCTTGGCCGGAAAAACCCAGTTTTACAATTGCTTGGGCTTCCAATATCACATCACAAATCGGTTGATTTTTCAGCAGCGATTAAAGGCGCATTTAAATGTGGCTGATTTTTTAGAATGGGGATTTTTGTTTAGTATTTAAGGATACTATCTTTCTAACTTATTGGTATGTTGTATTTTACCCCCCCCGTTTTCTTCTTGCTTCCGTTTTTGAATTGACGCATAAATTTTAAAGACGCCTCTGGGGTTAAAATGTGTTCGATAACAATTCGAGAAACGTATTTATCATTATTTTCAATACCCGACGTAAATGAGGTGTGGAATAAGTCGGGATGTAGTTCGGACAGCAACGACAAGCGGTCGGCAACCAATTTAAGTCCGATGCCGATGCCTTTTGTGCCTTTTTTTCTTTGCTTGGGGTAATTGTTTTCGATACGAATTTCAAGGATCTGGCTACCGGTTGATTGAAGATAAAGGTCGATGCCGGTCGATTTGTCACTCACCATTACGCCGTGTTTTATCGAATTTTCGATTAAGGGTTGTAAAATCATGGGTGGGATTTGCCATGTTTTTATATTGAAATTCTTTGGCGTATGGATATTAAATTGGAACTCGATATCGCTCTCAAAACGCAGTCGTTCCATTTCAACATAATCCTTCAAAAAGTTGATCTCATCGTTTAGTGAAATCAATTCATTGTTGGAATTTTCAAGAAATGTTCGGTTTAATTTTGCCAATTTTGCAGTGACTTCTACTGCTTTTTTCTGTTGATTCCCAATGATGAGTGACTGGATCAAACTCATGCAATTGTAAATGAAATGCGGATTGAAATTGTTTTGCAGCGTTTTTAGTTGCAGTATTACAATTCTTCTGTTGAGTGTACCTTTCGTTTTGGTTTGCGTATTAAAGTAAATGAACAATAGGAAAACGAAGAATAACACAATGAACCAAAATGGAAAATCCTTATAGAATATCAAATTGGACCAAATGAAGTTTGATGAAGTGGTGGATTGGGAGTTTACTGTTAGTTTATATCGACCTACGGGTATGGCGTTTATCCATCGGTACCTATTTCCCATGAAAAATAAATTTTCAGATGCTGAATCATTGATATTTTGAATGGATAATTCATACATGGATCTATGGATATCAAAATAATTACTCCCAACTGAAATGATTTGGAAATTCTTGTTTTGATAGATATTTAGAATCCCCTCCAATGGCAATAATGTATTGTTATCGCTGCCATAATATGGACGAAAATTAGATTGGGATTTTTTTGATTGATTTACAACTTGTATAGCATCTCCTCTATCTATATCGAACTGGTTACCATTTGAATAGAGCCACAAATTTGTGTTCCATTGACCCAAATATTGCTGTTGAATGAGGTCGATTTGCTTTCCATTGTGAAAGAACTTAACCGTCAATATATAATCGCCGGTGAACAGGTGAAAGCCGATATCGGATCCAGTAATTTTTAAAATTTTAATGTCTAAAAAGGGGAATGTTAGGTTGATGCTACCGATGTATTTTATAGTGTATTTCTTGAAGTTGATTTGATACAATTCAATGGAGTTGCTATTCTGCACCAGCATTTGATTTCCCGAAATTTGGAACTGCAACGTGTATTGATTGAAGGGCCTGTCTGAAGTGAATTCGTGGTATTTTTCTGATGCGTCGATACAGCCAAAACCTTTGCCAATTTTATGGAAAATAATGCGTTTGTTCTGTGAAATGAGGACGTCTGAAATTGCATCGATATCTGTTTTTCGGATCGATTTATCTTTTAATGGGTTAAAAATGCAAATTTTATCGTAGGGTTGGAAAAAATAAATGGTTTCCCCGATGGATGTCATCCACTGGTATTCATGCGTCCGAATACTTTGAGTTATCTTGTTATCGGCGGGATTATAAATCCACAAGTAATCACTACCGAATAAGTACATTTTGTGTGCGATTTCTAGCACGTTTCGAATTCTATCGTTTACTTCATGTGAGCTCCATTTATTTGAACTTGATTTACGTTGAATTTCAACATCGTTGTCGCTAATTCCAACGACGAAGTTTTCTGTTGCAAATTTCTTTTCAAATCGCAATTCTGCAGGAATAAAATCCTTGGGTTGATGCAATAAGAAGACACCTCGGTTTTCGGTACACAGCCAAATGGCATCTTTAAAGCGACTTGGTGTAATGGACCATATGGGATTTTGGTGGGGCGGCGAGTAGGTGTGAACATTTGGGTCGTGAATGTGAAGGTAGCCATCGTCAAAATCGTTTGTGTTGGTTACGGCACCATAGACAACGCCATTGTGCACTCTAAAATCCCAAAAAGCCCACGATT
>CANHXF010000170.1 GCA_947464515.1 Flavobacteriales bacterium | reverse complement strand
TCAATTTCCATCGCATCGAAAAAGATGTCTTTCCTGAAGTCGATAAATACAATGGTCCAGTTTTTTCCACCATCGATTGTTTTGAGAATTACGGCAGAATCGCCGGCGCTCATGATCACGGCTTCGTTTTCGTTTTTAGCCCAAATGTCGCGATAGTCCTTGCGCAATAGGGAAAAAGAAGCATCGTTATTTTGGGTGTAGCTTTCTACGGTTTTGTTGCCATAGGGGAGAAAATAGGTGAATTGGGTGTTGGTTGATCGCGGAGAAATCGTATCGAAATGTTTGCCTCCATCGGTGGTGCGGATAACGGTGCCTTTGCTTCCTGAAAACCACGCAACGGAGTCGCTTAGAACGCATAGTCCGCGGTAATGTGCGGGTTTAACGGGTTTTATAGGATTATTATTGGCAATTAGGGCGAAAGGATGGCCAACTAGGAGTGTCAGAATAATGTAAAAAATGAGTTTCGATGAAAAGGGCATTATTTTTTGATAAAAAAGGCGTGAAAAAGATGTGAATATTTCTCAATCACTTGATTTTGTGGATTTTGTGATAGAGATTCGGTGTAAAATTAATATCTGCCTATGGAAGAAACTACTACAAAAATTTTATTTACATCAGACAGTACCCAAAATCAACAAACGATTAGCGATGCCATTCTCTCGGTGGCGCGCAGATTCAAAGGCGAATTGATTTGGTTGCAGAATGCTGCCAACGCCGGAATCACGCAAGCCCTTGTGGATGATCTCAAGAAGCGTGCGTACCGAGATTTGACGATCTTGGAAAAATCAGGAGAATTTTGGTCAACCAGCGCCAAATCGGCCAACGATATCAATGCAGAAATGACATTTGTATTTGCGGAGCCGAAGGTGCCGGGCTTTATGGGTGGCGGAATGGCTGCCTGTGTAAGCAAGTTTAACAATCCGATGATTTATCTTAATTCGGAATGTCAATGGGTTGAGCCAAGGAATATTTTGATGCTACTGGATTCTAATTCTGAATCTCGACAGAAATTCTATCGGGTGTCGGTTTTGGCGAAGATGTTCGGTGCCAAGGTTACTGTTTTTTCGTTGTCGTCTAGCAAGGATGCTGAAACAGTGAAATACCTTTTCGCTTATTCTGGCCAGGCTTTTGACTACATGGTAAAGAAGGGGATTCCTGTCGTGGAATTGGATCCTAAAGAGGGCGTTGACATGGTGTCGACGGTTTTGGAAGAGGTAGAAAAAATCCGAGATTGTTGGGTTTCGTCGATGAATGAGACCGATGGTGGAGGATTTATGAAGGCCGGACCTTTTCAGCAATACTGTGTTCAGATGCGTGTGCCGTTGATGGCGTGTGCAGTTCAGGAAATTGTTGGAAGTGGTGGTTCTGGTTATTGATGTAAATAATTGATCGAGCTAAAGGAGGGCGGCCGCAGGCCGCCCTCCTTTTTTAAGTTTGAACCATTGTAATTTTTTGACCGGCTCTTTCGATTACTCTGAATTATTTTTATCACTTTTTCAATCAAATCCGGGGCGGTTTCAACCTGATCTTTCCATCTAACCGGAATTATGTACACTCCGTTTTTCAAATCAATACATTCTTTTCTGATGTGGAATACTTGCGTTGACCAATTCCTTTCAATGGCCGAAATTGCATCATTATGTTGATGTCGGTAAAAACGATCCAAGAATATGTTTCCGCTGGTGAAACCCCCGAAATTTTGTTTTGGGTGGGATGCGCAGGTAGTTACGACGAAAGAGCCCAGCGTGTGAGCCGGGCCTTCGCAAACATTTTGACCCAGGCCGGAGTGAAATTTGCCATTTTGGGTGCGGAAGAAGGTTGTACAGGCGATCCGGCAAAGCGGGCGGGGAATGAGTTTTTGTTCCAAATGCAGGCGATGCAAAATATCGAAGTTCTCAATGGATACGGGGTGAAACGTATCGTAACCGCATGTCCTCACTGTTTTAATACTTTGAAAAATGAATACCCAAATTTGGGTGGGAATTATGAAGTGATACATCACACGCAACTGATCAACGAATTGCTGAATGATGGCAGAATTGCGATAGAAGGTGGGGCTTATCAGGGTAAGAAAATCACCTACCACGACAGCTGTTATTTGGGTCGGGCCAACGGGATTTACGAGGCACCGAGGATGGTGATGGATCGCTTGGATGTTGATTTAGTTGAGATGAAACGATGCAAAACCAATGGTTTTTGTTGTGGAGCCGGTGGTGCACAAATGTTCAAAGAGGCTGAAAAAGGAAATCAAGAGGTGAACGTGAATCGCACAGAGGAAGCTTTGGGAACCGGTGCTGAAATCATCGCTGTGAATTGTCCTTTCTGTAATACGATGATGCGCGATGGTACCAAGCATTTTGAAAAAGAGGATCAGGTGCAGGTATTGGATATCGCGGAAATCGTGAATGGGTCTCTAAAATCTTGATTTTGACCCTCGAGCGAGATTCCATTGAAAATATTAAACTTCCCGGATCTTCTCGGGTTTGGTTGTTTGGCGCTCAACGAACGCTAACAGATGCAGAAGTGGTTTCCATCCAAGGTCAGATGGTTGATTTTGTTTCCGGTTGGCGAGCACACGGGAAGGGGTTGACGGCTGATTTTTGTTTGCTCCACCGCTGTATTTTGATTGTTGCTGTTGATGAGTCTAAAGAGGCGCCGAGCGGTTGCAGCATCGACAAGGTTTTTCATTTGCTACAATCGCAAAAGGAAAAATTTGATTTGGATTTCTTCCAACGTACCTTGGTTTGGGCGATGCATAATGACGAAATTTGTATTCTGAATAAAGAAGAAGTTCAAGCGGGGTTGGATAGTGGGGAAATGAATGGGGAAATGAAGGTATTTAATATGCTCTCAGATCGACTGGGGGAATTGACATCGGGTGGGATGATGCTCCCGTTGAAAGAGTCATGGATTGCGCCAAAATTGAAATTTACATATGAAAGATAAACGTATTTTAACACTGTTTTTAACCATTTTTATTGACCTTCTGGGCTTTGGTGTGGTGATTCCCATTCTGCCTAATTTGGCGAAGAGTTTGGCTTCGGGGTCGGCCTTGCCATTCAATCCAGATGTTGCTGTTGGTGTTGTGGTTGGCTCATTTTCCATCATTCAATTTTTATTCGCACCCATTTTTGGATCACTGTCGGATCGGATTGGCCGAAGGCCGATTCTGTTGGTGAGTATCCTCTTCAATATTGTGGGCTATATCTTGTTTGGGCTTAGTTCTAGTTTTGTATTTCTGTTGTTGGCTAGGGTTGTTTCGGGATTTGGAAGTGCAAACATTGCGGCTGCACAGGCTTATATTGCTGATATTACGCCGCCAGCTGATCGTGCTAAGCGAATGGGGATTATTGGGGCTGCTTTTGGCCTAGGTTTCGTTTTTGGCCCGCCGATCGGTGGATGGCTTTATCATGCTGGTGGTGAGCATGGTTTACGTTGGGTAGGTTTCTTTACAGCGGCCTTATGCGCGTTGAACTTTGTGTTGGCTTGGTTTATGCTGCCTGAAAGTTTGGAGTCGAAGTCGGCCCACAAACGCAAGGTTTCCGATACCTTCAAAGGCTTGGTTACCGTTTGGAAGCTAGACGTGATTGGGGAGTTATTTGTGATTAATTTCATTTACATCGCGGCGTTCAGTATGATGTACGGAAGTTCAAGTGTGTTGTGGAAGGAAAAATACCTATTAACGCCTGCGGGGATTGGGAATATTTTTGGTTTTATTGGAATCTGTGGAGCCATCGTGCAAGGCGGGTTGATTGGGTTTTTTACAAATCGAGTGGGTGTGCGAAAAATGCTATTGTGGGGCTGTCCGGCCATCGCGATGGGACTCATGATTATTCCATTGCCTGAGGCGGGAAATGCTTTTTATGTGGTTCAGGTAATCTCAATTGTATTACTTTCTTTAGGTAACGGTTTGATGATGCCTGCGATCAATTCTTTAGTGAGCCGAAACACACCGCCAGAATCACAAGGTCGGATGTTAGGGTTATTACAGAGCACAAGTTCTTTGGCTCGCGCGTTCGGTCCATTTATCGCTATGGTATTGTATCACCAGTTTTCTAGTTTGCCCTATTTGGTAGGTGGCGGCTTGATGGTTGTGGCCTTTTTCCTGTCACTAATCCTAAGTAAGACTTTGCGTGTCAGCGATCCAGATCCAGTGGCAAAGCCAAGCAAAGGATAAGGGGTTTAACATTTTGACTTAACTTGCCTAAATGACATCAAAGCCACTGAGAATATTGCATCTAAATGCTTCTTCCTCGGGTGGGGCGTTTGTTGCTGCGCAGCGACTAAATGATGCATTGAATGGGTTGGAAGGTGTTTCTAGTGAGCATTGGGTTTTTGACGGCGGGGAAGGTGATTTTCACCTGTGGGCCAATACTTGGATTAAGAAAAAATGGGCCTTTGGATTGCATGCCTTGGAGAAGTTAGACTTCCTCCGTTTTGAGGCTAATAAATCCATTCGTTTCGCTTTTAGTCATGGCAAAACGGGTACAAACGTTTCCAATTGGCAGGCCGTAAAGGACGCAGACATCATACATCTTCATTGGATCAACAAGGGCTTTGTTAGCTTGAATGGTTTGGAAGATCTCTTGGGTTTCGGTAAGAAAATCGTATGGACATGTCACGATATGTGGCCATTCACTGGAGGATGCTACCATCCCCGGGGTTGTGATAATTTCACCCGTGAATGTGGAAATTGTCAGTATTTGAAACAGCCGAGTCAATCGGATTTGTCTAGCCAAGTATTTCAAACGAAAAAGAGTGTTTTTTCAAAGGCGGGCGGTCGACTTCAATTTGTGACGCC
>CANHXF010000169.1 GCA_947464515.1 Flavobacteriales bacterium | reverse complement strand
GATGTATTTGTGAACCTTGCCGGCGGCCTCCGACTGGAAGACCCCGCCTTGGACTTGAGTTTGATGGCGGCCATCATGAGCAGCTTCTATTCAGAACCCCTTCCACCCAAATGCGTATTCTCGGCCGAAGTAGGCCTTAGCGGTGAAGTTCGTGCGGTTCAACGCGTGGAACAACGCATCGCTGAAGCAGAAAAACTAGGCTTTACGGACATCGTGATTTCCAAATACAACAAGTTCAATCAGGAGCACACGGGCAAAATCAAGGTGCATTCTTTTGGCCGAATCGACGAGGTATTTGGTTGGTTGTTCGGTTAAGCACCCATCAACTTTTCTTTCACAAAACTCTGCGCCAACAAAGCGATTTTCTGAGTATTTGGAATGCGGACGCGACTTTCTAGAATATCGACTGCGGTAGTACGCTCAATTTTTTCGAGCAGTTTTAAATAATAAATGTAGGCCGTATAAACACCCAATCGGCAACCCACTGGAAGCTGAACGATGCCTTTGTATGCGTGAGCAAAGTCGTTTTTTACATCTTGGATGATTTCATACTTATCAGAATCGGAAAAATGATTGAAATCCACCCCTGGAAAATACACTCTACCGCGTTCATCTACATCGGAACGGATATCGCGCAAGAAATTGACCTTTTGAAATGCCGCGCCCAAACTTCTTGCAAACGGAACTAAATCATTGTATTGCTGATCGTTTCCATTGCAAAAAACCTTCAAACACATTAAGCCAACCACCTCAGCGCTGCCGTAAATATATTCAGAATAACTCTGGACGTTGTGTGAACTGGTATCCAAATCCTCTTCCATCGAATTAAAGAAAGGCTCTATAAGTTCCTTCCCAACACCATATTGATTCGCTGCCAACTGAAACGCATGTAAAACCGGGTTGGTACTAATCCCCTCTTCCATGGCTCGATAGGTCTGACTTTTAAAGTCCATCAACATCTGTTCTTTGTTGTATCCGTGGAATGTATCAACGATTTCATCTGCCACGCGCACCAAACCATAAATGGAGAAAATCGCCCATCGGCATTCTTTTGATAACAACCTGATACCCAACGAGAAACTGGTACTGTAATTCAGCGCCAATCTGCGACTCATCGCGATAGAGGTTTCATCAAATAGCTTAATGCTCATTTACAATCCTTTCCGTTACTAAACGAGAGCCGATAACTACAATAGGCAATCCTGTTCCAGGGTGAGTACTGGCACCAACATAATATACATTGTTGAGTTTTTCGTCTTTATTCGCCGGCCTTAACGCGCCAATTTGGTTCAATCCGTGCGCCAATCCCAAACCACTACCCTTGTACAAGTTGAACATTTCCTGCCACTCGTTGGGTGTATAAACAACCTGAGTGAGAATATTGTTTTTGATATCAAAATTTACGCGTTTCCCTAAATCTTCAATAATCTCATCTACCAATTTATTTGCATCGCTCCAATCCGCCTTCACCCGCAAATCTGGAACCGGACAAAGTATGAATAAATTTTCACAGCCTGCCGGTGCACAATCAGGGTTGCTTTTGCTTGCCACGTTTACATAATAATAAGGTTTCTCAGGTGCCACAGTGCTTCTGAAAATCGTGTCGGCGTAAGCCCTAAAATTGTCGCCCAAATAATAATTGTGGTGATGAATGCCTGGAATGATGCCTTTCACTCCCAAATAAATTGTAAATGGCGCCAATGTCCATTCCATTTTATCGAGTTTCGCTTCGGTATATTTCTTACGCTGCAAAAATTTGCCTCGGAACCAAGCCGCATCGGCGTTGATGACAAATAGATCCGACATATACACATCTCCAGCAGCACTGGTTACCGAAACCATTTTGCCACCTTGATGCTGAACCGACATAATCTCGGTGTTGTAAATCATTTGAACACCCTTCTTCTGGAGCAAGCCCATGATGCCATCCACGATTTTATACATCCCACCTTTCACATTCCAATACCCATCGTGCTCAAGCTCGGTGTAGTTAAGGAGATTATAAACACTTGGCGTATTAAAGGGCGTCGCACCCAAAAAGAAAGCCACCAATGAAAATATAATTTTCACCTCTTCACTCTCAAAATGTCGTTCTAACTCAGCCCAAAACGTCCTAAACATCTTCGGCAAATGCTTCATCGGCACCGTTGCCATGCTTAACGCATATTGTACGATGTTGTCGAAATTTCGCTTAATGATTTTGTACTCCGTATCGTGAAAAATCTCTTTCGCCCCTTTCAAATACCCCCTAACCTTCACCTCGAAATTGTCCTCAATGCCTTTGAATTCATTGGCCAATTTGTCCAAATCCTTGTAGATCTGAAAGACTCGATCGCTTCCAGCCATGTTCACCGTATATAACGGATTCAATTCGTTCAACTCAAATGGAATAGGCTCTCCGATGGAATCAAACAGTTCTTTGAATTCATAACTCATCGAAAAGAATGAAGGTCCTACATCAAAAGTAAAACCGTCTTTTTTTAACACATGCAAACGTCCGCCCGGCAATGCCTGCTTCTCGATGATGGTTACTTGATAGCCTTTATAGCTCAATCGAAGAGCTGTTGACAAGCCACCGAGACCCGCACCAACAATAGTTACTGACTTAGTCACGTCCGTATTTCGTTAAATATCTTTTTGGAACAAATAGGAATCCAAAGGCTTCCGCACCATCTTTGGTATGCACTGCATGATGCAAATGATGTGTCTGACGCATAGCCTTGAAATATCTTAATCGCGCACCGCGCAACCATTTTACACGTTGATGCACGAAAACATCGTGAACCAAAAAATAAGCGACACCGTAAAAAGCAATTCCCAGCCCCGCAAAAAATCTCCAATCGTAATCTGTAGCGCCCAAAATGATTAACAAAGCAGAGGGCAAAGCGAACATAAATCCAAACAAATCATTGAGTTCAAACCTGCCTTTTCTGGGCTTGTGATGACTTTCATGCCAAACCCACATAAAACCGTGCATCATGTATTTGTGGGAAAACCAAGCCACGAATTCCATGAGAAAGAAAAATAGAAGGACAATTAAGAAATTAATCATTTTGTTGAATGCTTACAATTAACATTTCTACGTTGGAAAGGTTTTCTCTTGCCGATAGAATTTATTAAATTTAGGCTTCTCGACAACAAATTTCATTCCGCCCGAGGGGCGCGTCGATCTAATTAATGCGAAAGAATCCCCTTTGGCTGAGGGGCCGACAATCGATAGGTAACACCAAAAGAGATCAAATAATCAGCGAACGCAGCATCACCATTTCTAGCAACTCCCGATGCATCTTGAATTTGTTTGTCGGTCACACTCTGACTGCGCATGCGATACATCGCAATGGGAACATTTAAGTTGTAAGTGGTTTTCCCCTTCATGTAAGTCACGCCAGGTTCGGCAGAAACGATGTATCCAGGACGACGGAACCCAAGGCTTTCGCCAATGATATCTTTCACTGGAATACCTTCAAGTCGTGCACCCCAAGAAAATGACAAGCCATGCAAACGACTTTGCGACAACACACCTACACGCGCAGCGTATTGATCAGGTACGGAACACATATACTCATTGGTATAAACCTTACCGCCAACGGTTGCACTGCGATTTGTAAGAGTTCCATTCACACCCCGTGGATTGAACATATAAAAGGCATTTCCATAAATAAAAAGCCCCTCATTTACTTCCCAAAAACCTTGCATATCTATGATTAATCCTAACCCGCCATCACCCAATTGCATACTTTGATCTACCGGACGATACAATGTTTTTCGACTAGAAACCCCTGATTGTGCGTCTGTTACTAAAATATTGTAAAAACTATCCTTGGCGTTCCAATTACCCGTCGGCAATTTTAGTGCCGCACCAACCGACAGGTTCCTTTTAGTATGACTCGCGGGATTCCATAACCACCGAGATGCACCAATTCTTGCATCGCCCAAACCTGAAGAAGTAGAAGTCTTTCTTGCACCAGCAAATGTAGCAGTCTGACCACCATGCTCATAATAACTCGAACGATCTGTGTAACTCAACGGAACGCCAACATTCAATTGCCAGCGTGTGTTCATGCCATACGATGCCGACAGCTCCATTGTATTTGAATAATTGATAACTTGTGTTTGTTTTACCAATCGATCGTATTGTTCTTCATCGCCTTTGAAATGACGGAACGATTTAAAATATCTATAATTCGTACCCACTTGCCATTGTCCGGGCACTAGGGCCAACCCCGTTCCACCGGCAACACCACAACCGCCAAATCCTCTGATGGCAACACATCCTTGAGCCGATAAGTTTTGAACCGATAAAAGTCCACCACAAGCAAATACGATCGTAAAAAATCTTTTCATTATTCGTTTTAGTTATGCAATTATACGCAACAGCCTTTACTTTGCATATGGAAATAGTCCATTGTAAGCCTTTTTTTAAGAATCCATGCTCGTCCAATCAAATCATTCCCTACTAAAATGCAACACTTTTGGATTCAACATCTCCGCTAGTGAGTTCCTAGCCATCCAAAGTTTGGAACAACTGGACAAATTGCATAGAGAAAAGCAGTTGGCGCGCACTGATATTGGAATCTTAGGCGGCGGAAGTAACATCACTTTTACAAAGAATTTTACTGGCCTTATTATTAAGAATGAGATTTTTGGCAAAACTATTATTCAAGAAACCAATGAATTTGCGATTATCGAATTTGGCGGCGGCGAACCCTGGCATGGGGCAGTTTTACATGCACTATCGCTAAACCTTGGCGGAATTGAGAATTTAAGCCTTATTCCTGGAACCGTTGGCGCTTCACCCATCCAAAATATCGGAGCTT